>NZ_JAMYSA010000137.1:0-13815 GCF_040321735.1 Mesorhizobium sp. M0293 | reverse complement strand
AGGCAATGGCGCTTGGCGCCGGCGCCACGGCCAACGAGCCGGGCAGCGTCGCTCTCGGCGCGGGCTCGACGACGGCAGCGGCGGTCGCCACCACCGGCACCACGATCAACGGCGTCAACTACACGTTTGCCGGAACCGCTCCGACGAGCACGGTGAGCGTAGGCAGCGTCGGCAACGAGCGCACCGTCACCAATGTGGCGGCGGGCCGGATCAGTTCCAGCTCCACCGACGCCATCAACGGCAGCCAGCTCTTTGCGACCAACCAGGCAGTCGAGGCAATGCAAGGGAGTGTCGGCGATCTCACTGAGTTCTCCGTCCAGTACGACAAGAACGTGGACGGCAACAAATCCAACTCGCTAACGCTCGCCGGCGGCGACCCGAACGCGCCGGTGGTCATCCACAATGTCGGGGCGGGCGTCGCGAACAATGATGCGGTCAACGTCAAGCAACTCACGGATGGGTTGTCGTTCAACCTGGCGGATTCGAAAACCTATACCGACAAGGTGGCGGGCACCACGCTCCAGCAAGCCAATGCGTACACGGACTCCAAACTTAGCCAGCTGAACATGGACATGGGCGGGGTTCGGAGTGAAGCGCGCCAAGCCGCCGCGATCGGCCTGGCGGCCGCCTCGCTGCGGTACGACGACCGTCCCGGCAAGCTGAGCGTGGCGGCCGGCGGAGGCCTCTGGCGCGGTGAAGGTGCCCTCGCGTTTGGTGCGGGTTACACCAGTGAGGAAGGACGCGTTCGAGCGAATGTGTCCGGCACGGCCGCGGGCGGGCACTGGGGTGTTGGCGCGGGTGTCAGCCTTACTCTGAACTGAGCCAGGTAATGATGAGGCAAGCAGTCTCTGCTGTCGCAATTTCCATGACTTGCCTGCTCCTGTCCGGCCTGTGCGCAGCCGGGCAGGAGGCGGTCCCTGCTGCCGGTTATAGAATAAAGCCTTCCGAAGTCGCGGTGCCTCCGGACGTAAAGCTTGGCGAATATCAACGGACCACTCGCCCGTTCGAGAACTGGACGCTGATCTGTGACGAGAACCTGAAGGCCCGCCAGAAGGTCTGCAACGTCACCCAGATTATCGAGGACCAGGCGGGAAAAGTCGCATTCAGCTGGTCGCTTGCGGCCACCAAGGACGGCAAGCCGTACATGATCCTGCGCACCGCGCCGAACGCCAAGAGCGACGGCCTGGTATCGCTGAAGTTCGATGGGCGGAGCCAGGCAATCGACGTTCACTTGAACGGCTGCAACGAAATGGTCTGCGTCGGTATGCTGCCGGTCGGACCCGTCATGCGCCAGCAGATATCGCAGAGCGCCACGCCGGCGATCTCCTACGCGACCGTCGACGGCCAGACGATCACCGTGACCGCAACACTCAAAGGGCTGACGGAAGCCCTTTCGCCAGTCAAATAACCGAGGCAGCATCGTGAGCCAGCAAGACCCGTTCATCTCCGCAACGCGTGGCCCGAGCGTCGAGCCGGACCGCAAGAGGACCGTCGAGCCCGATCGCAATAGGATCGCCGAGCGGCAGCGGCGGTGGCCGCGCGTTCTCGGCTTCTCGCTGCTGGGGCTGGCCATGATGGGCATCGGATTCGCTGCCGCGAACTATGCCGCGATCGCCGGTCTCGTCGGCACCCCGACCGCCGCGCAGGCCGGGACGGCGCCGCCCACATTGCCGGACTCGCCTTTCCTCGAACACGTCAAGCAGGCCGGCGTGCAGGCCTGCTCGACAATCTTTCCGGTGCTCGGACAGGTTCTGACGACGGGCGCGAAATACAGCGTCAAATCCTTGTGGAACGACCAGGCCGCCGACAAGCACGCGGTGCAGGCCCTTGTCGGCATGGACTATGCGACGGAAAAATACAGCGGACCGGCCGCCGGCGTGGTTTTCGCATCGCCCACCGCGTCGGGTTGCGAAGGCGCGATGGTGCGGGTGGCGCCGTTCGCCAGCCCGTGTTCGGAGATCCCGTCCGTTCTTCCGCAAGGCAGCAAGATTACCGACCATCTCGGGCAGGTCGAAGTGTACGAGCTCGGCGGCAATTCGGGTGAAGCGCTTCTCCTGCCGACAGGCAATAGCTGCGTGGTGATTTCCATCGCGTCGGCGTCGAAGTGAGACACGGGATAGGCGAATGGGCGAGGGCTCCTGGAAAGGATTGCAGACCATGAAATCGCGACGTCTGGCAGTTTTGTGCATGGCCCTGCTGTGGAGCGGGCAAGTCGTGTCGGCCGATCTGGTGGCGCCACCCGAGCCGGAGCCGAAGGAGGAAAAGGGCATTTGGGGGGCGATCGCCTACTCCAGCGCCGACACCAAGCACGGCTTCTTCTGGGGCGCCGACAAGCGCCAGGAAGCGAAGGACGCCGCGATGAAATACTGCGAGAACGCCGGCGGCAAGGGCTGCACTGTTGTCACCGTGTTCCGCAACCACCGCCATTGGAACGACGACGACGAGACCGGCTTTCCCTACAAGCACTGCGGCGCCCTGGCCGTGGCCGAGAAGAAGCAGTCCGACCGGCTGACGTCCTGGGGCGTGAACTCCGCCGAGACCCGCAAGGAAGCGGAAGACCTCGCTTTGCAAGCCTGCGAGGCGGCGGGAGGCAAATGCAACATCCGCGAGTGGGTTTGTACATGAAGCGTGGCCTCAAGGCCGTCTCCGCATGTGGGGCAATCGTATTGTCATTGATGTCGCCGGCGTTGGCCCAGCAACAGGTGGCGGCTGTTCCCGACGGACCATCGTCGCTGCGCGAAGTCTATCAGGACTGGAGCGTGGCCTGTTCCATTCGCGAAAAGGCGAGGGTGTGCTCACTTTCGCAGGACCAGGTCCAGCAGAACGGCCAGAGGCTTCTTGCGGTGGAGATCGCGGGACGCGCGGACGGTTCGACGACGGCTACCCTGCTTCTGCCCTTCGGCATATTGCTCGATTCGGGCGTGACGCTCCAAATCGACGATCAGCCGCCTTTGTCCCCGCAGCGCTTCAGGACCTGCTTGCCAACGGGTTGCCTCGCGGTCTTTGCCATCGACCGGCCGATACTTGGAAAGATGAGAGAGGGCTCGGTGCTGAAGCTCAACGTCACTACGAACGCCGAGACCCCGATGACATTCCCGGTGTCGCTGCATGGCCTGACCTCGGCACTCGACCGTATGGCTGCGTTAAGCGCGCGTTGAAGAAAAACGGGGCCAGCCTGCACCTCGTGGAACTGTCCGAAATAGCGATCCAGCCCCGGCTTCGGCCGCTAATAGCCGATATGATTCTGGCTGCATCGGCCAGCGGGCTTTCGTCTTCTTGTGCTTTCCCACACGTGGCGGCGTCCGGATACAACCGCAGCGGGCCGATATCTATGTGCCATTTTTGTTACATCCCGCCGCTCTTCTGATCTGAATCGCCATTTTAGTGGCGGCTAAACCAATAATCGCTCACAAATTTCATGAATCTGTGAATAATCCCCCAACAGGTAGGCCTTGGCTTGGCCATAGCGCTCAAGTAATAGGGGCGCTGGGGAAACCGTAGGGTGGGTTCATATGAATACGACAAGCATGTCGACCATAGGCAAGCGCCTTGGTCTTTTGATGGCGGCCACCATGCTGACCTGCGGGGGCGCTCATGCGCTCACGCTCAAGGAGGCGATGGCCGTTGCGGTGGAATCCAATCCCGAGATTGGACAGGCAATCGAAAACCGCGAAGCAATCGAGTTCGAGCTGCGGCAGGCCAAGGGCCTCTATCTTCCCAGTGTCGATGTCGAGGCATCGGCCGGCGTTCGCCGGCTCGACAATCCATCCCGGCGCTCACTGTCGATAGAGGACGATTCACTCTATCCGGCTGAAACGGATCTTACCGTTTCGCAGACGCTTTATGACAGCGGCGCAAGGCGGGCCGAATTGAACCGTCAGGCATCGCGCGTCGACGGCGCTTCGTTCCGGGTGCTGGAACGGTCCGAATTCATCGGGCTGTCCGTTGTCCAGGACTACCTGGAATACATGCTGCAGGCTTCGATCGTTGCCGAAGCGAAGAAAAATCTCGGCTTCCACCAGGCAATTCTGGGCGACATCCGGCAAGGCATCTCGGGCGGCGCACTGAACGAGGCCGACCGTCAACAAGCCGAGGAACGGCTGTTCGCAGCCAAGGCGCGCATGCAGGAGGCGACCGAGGAACTGGAAGCGGCCAAGATCCGCTTCTTCAAGACAGTCGGAAAGCCACTGACCAGCCCTTCGAGGCCGGGCGATGTCTCGGCCGCGCTCCCACGCTCGCTTGACGAGGCAATAGGGTTGGCGCGGGAAAGCAATCCGCGCGTACATATGGCCAACAGCGACATCGACGCGGCGGCTTCCCTCGTGGATGCCGCGCGGGCAAAATTTGGCCCCTCCATAATCGCTGAAGGTCGCGCCCGGGCGGGAGCTGACATTGACGGCGACGATGGCGACACCACCGACCTGCAGGCGCGTGTGGTCCTGCGCTGGAACCTCTACCGCGGCGGTATCGACAAGGCCAACGAGCAGGAGCAGATCCGCCGTACCAGCGAACAGCGCCTGGCGCTGCATCAGGTCCAGCGCGAAATCGAGGAAGCCGTTCGCACCTCATGGGATCGCCGTTTCCGGCAAGCCGATCTGGCAAAGACCCTGAGGCAGCAGGCCGCCTCCAGTGAGAAGCTGGTCGTTTCCTATCGCGAGCAGTTCAAAGTCGGACAGCGTTCCCTGCTCGACGTGCTCGATGCACAGAATACGCGGTTCAACACGGCGACGCTGGCTGATACCTCGTCCTATGCATCGCTGTTTGCCCAGTACCGGCTGCTGGCCGCGACCGGACAGTTGCTGAAAACGATGAACCTCCAGCCGGCGAAACAAGCGACGGCCTATGCGCGAACCGAGTTTGCGGCACCGGAAACCGCGGACACCGAAACCTATGCGCGGACGCCGTCGGAGCAGAAGAACGACCTGCCTTTCGATATCCTCGCCCCTGTCAGGAAGAAATAAGACAGCACAAGGTCTAGCGAGAGTCCCGACGGGCAGATCGTGAACCAGCAACCAAACATCCTCTCCCCCAAGGAGGCGTTCAAGGCCTGCTTCTCAGCTGTTGCCGGATATCTCGGCAGGCCGAGCGCCGGGACCGTGCTGTTTGCCGGCGTGCCGCTCTCGGACACGCGAATTGAAATCGACGACATCAGGCACCTTGCCGAGCGCATCGGCATGGAAGTCACCGAGTTCAGCCATCGCGACTTTCTCAGGGGCCGCATCGACCTGCCGGCCATCGTCTTTCGCGTCAGCCAGTTGCCCGTTGCCCTGCTCGCTCAAACCGAAGACGGTGCGTATATCACCGCGCCCCAGGAAGACGGCCGCACCGCAATCGGCAGATCGGAACTCGCCGCCAGCTACATCAGCGGCGGAGCGTCCTTCTCGATCACCTATGCCAATGCCGCCGAGGGCATGTCGGTCGGCTCGGCGGCCAAGATCGAGCGGAGACACTGGCTAACGGGGACGATGGGCGCTTTCTGGCGCACCTATTCGAAGGTCGTTCTGGCGGCGGTGTTCATCAACGTCCTGGCCATAGCCTCGCCCATCTTCACGATGAACGTCTACGACAGGATCCTGCCGAACAAGGCGATATCGACGCTGTGGGTTCTGGCAATCGGCATTGGCGCCGTCATCCTGTTCGATCTGCTTTTGAAGACGGCCAGGGCTTCTCTCATCGACTATGCCGGGCGCAAGGCGGATCTTCGGATATCCTATCTCCTGTTCGAGAAAGTGCTGAACTCGTCGCTGTCGGCGCGTCCCGGTTCGACCGGTGAATACGCAAACAGGGTCACGCAATATGAGTTCGTCAGGGAGTTCTTCACCTCGAACACCATCAGCGTGTTCATCGACACGGCATTCGTCTTCGTCTTTCTCCTTGTCATCTATGCGATAGGCGACTGGCTGGTGGTCATACCGGCGCTGGCCTTCGTGATGTCCGTCATCGTCGGCTTGATTACCCAGCGCCGCATCGGCAAGCGCGTCGCCGCCTCGATGAACGAAGCCTCGCAACGCCAATCCCTGCTGGTCGAATCCATCTCCACGCTGGAGACGATCAAGTCGCTGCGCGCCGAGGCGTATCTGCTGCGAAAATGGGGGGAGCACTCCAAGAACGCCGCCAACACGTCCGAGAAGATCAAGCAGCTTTCGGCGGCCGCGGGCAACATAACCCAGTCCATACAACAGCTGGTGACCGTCGCTCTGGTGGTGGCCGGTGCCTACGCCTTCTCGGAAGGGCATGTTTCGACGGGAGCGATCATAGGAACGGTGATGCTGGCGAGCCGGGCCGTGGCTCCGCTCGGCCAGATCGCCATCACGCTGTCCAGGTTCCGCCAGGCCATGCTCTCGTTGAGGATGGTGAACTCGATCATGGCTCAGCCGGAAGACCGACCCGATACGGTGGGTTTCGTCAACCGCCCCATTCGCAACGGGGCGATGGTGTTCAGAAACGTCGGGTTTGTCTATCCCGGCACGGAAAACGAGGTTTTGACCGGCCTGAATTTCTCGGTGAAGCCGGGCGAGCGGATCGGCATCATCGGCCGCATCGGATCGGGAAAGACGACGATGGGCCGGCTGATCGGCAGGCTCTTCCTGCCGACTTCCGGCGAGCTGCTGATGGATGGGATCGATATTCGCCAGTATCACCCGTCCGAGGTTCGCGCCGCGGTCGGCATCGTTGCGCAGGCTGGCGATCTGTTCTCGGGCACCATCAAGGAAAACCTCCTGATGGCATGCCCCGAGGCTACCGATGAGCAGATCATCGAAGCGGCAAAGGCGGCCGGCGTCGACGATTTCGTCTCGCGCCACCCGCGCGGCTACGACATGAATGTCGGGGAGCGCGGCACCAATCTTTCCGGCGGCCAGAGGCAGACGGTGGCGATCGCACGCCTGCTTTTGACCAAGCCGAAAATCGTCTTTCTGGATGAACCATCGGGCTCGATGGATCTCGCATCGGAACGCCAGTTGATCAAGCAGCTCAAAGTCGCCTTTGACCGAGACACCACGCTGATCGTCTCCACACATCGTTTCAGCATGCTTGAACTGGCCGATCGCCTGATCGTTGTCGAACGGGGCAAGATCGTTGCCGACGGACCGAAGGACCAAGTCATACAGGCGTTGCAGAAAACAAGCGCCTGATAGAACAAATAGTAATGCATCCAATGCGTTGGGGCGTGGGAAATGCTTGCCAGGGAAGATCGACCGCCGCTCTTTGCGTCGGCGTCCATATTCATCATAGGAGCGCTCTTCGTCGTTTTTGTCGCCTGGGCATCCTTTGCCGAAGTCGATGAGATCGCACGCGGCGACGGCAAGGTCATACCCGCTTCCAAGACGCAGATCATTCAGGCGAGTGAAGCCGGTGTCGTTCAGGAAATCGCGGTGACGATCGGCCAGATCGTCAAGAAGAACGATCTCATCATTCGCCTGGACAACACGCTCAACACGTCCAGTCTTGGCGAGCAGCAGGCCAAGGCGCGCGCTCTGGAAGTGCGCATAGCAAGGCTGAAATACGAACAGGCCGGCAATCTCTCGGGCCCATTTCCGTGCCCGCAAGACATTCAGTCGATCGCTCCGCAAATCTGCGACAACGAACAGAAGCTGCTCATCGCCCGACGCGGGAATTTCGACAACAAGCTATCCGTGCTCAAGTCGCGCCTCGATCAGCGCGAGAAGGAACTGGCCGAGGCGATCGCCAATTCCGACCGTCTGACCAAGAACCTGGCCGTCAGCGACCAGGAGGCAAAACTGGTCGACGCGATGGTCAAGAAAGGCCTGATGGCAAGGACCGAGCAGCTCCGGGTGGAGCGTGAACAAACCGAACTCAACGGTCAGCTGAACCTGGCGGGCGAGACCGTCAAGAAGGCCAAGGCGGCGATCACGGAAGCTCAGCTTCAGGTCGAAGAACTTGGCCTGCAATTGCAGCAGGAGGCGTTGGACGACCTTACCCAGGCGCTGGCGGAACTTTCGGTGGTGGATGAAACCATAAGGGGGGCGACCGACAAGGTCGCGCGCACCGATATCCGGTCTCCAGTGGACGGCATCGTCAACACGCTGGAGCTGAATACGGTCGGTGCCTTCGTCCAGCCTGGCGCCGTCGTGGCCGGCATCGTGCCAACCTCCGAGACCTTGCTGGTAGAGGCACGGGTCTCGCCACGGGATGTCGCGTTCATCCGCCCCGACCAGGAAGCACTTATCAAAGTCACCGCCTATGATTTCTCGATCTTCGGCGGCATCGAAGGCAAGGTCTCCAATATCACGGCCGACAGCCTGGTCGATCAGAAGACAGGGGAACCCTATTATCAGGTGCGTGTGGCGACGGACAAATCGACACTTCTGAGAGACGGCAAAGCCTATTCGATCATCCCCGGAATGATCTGTTCAGTCGACATCAAGACCGGGCGCAAGACGATCCTGCACTACCTCCTGAAGCCGATCAACAAGGCGCGTGAGGAGGCGATGAGTGAGCGGTAGCGCCAGCCTCCATCATTCCGATCGCGAGCGGCTGCTGCCTTCAGTCACAGCTGCGGATTTCGGGCTGGAATTTCGGGTCGTGGCGCGCGGCGGCATACGACGCGGCATTCGTCTGGAGCGGGCATTCTGGATGGCGCTGAAGCAGATGGCCGAAAACCGGAAATGCACAATCGGCATGCTCATCGACGAGATCGCCGAAAGCCAGGCGCAGACAGGCAACCTGACATCTGCGATCAGGGTGGCCTGCATGCGCGGATTGGCGGACGAAAACCTGACTTTGCGAAGGCTTGCGTCGATCAATACCATCAACGCCATACTGGTCGCTTGCCCGTCACCGGCCTTTGCCCTGGCTTCGTCGAAGAAGATCCTGACGTTCAACGCGCCTTTCCAGCAGCTGGTCAAGCGTCAACTGCCGATAGCGCCGAGTGATGATGCGCGAAACGACCTCAAGCTGGCGCTGGACCTCAATGTGGCTGATATCTTCGCGCGGCTCGATGCCAATGGCGAAACGCCGGTGGCCACCGGCTTTGTCATCGGCGCCGGTGAGCGTCGATATCGGGGGCAGTTGAATGCGGTGCGCGCGCCGGTGGTCGAGCCGGAGTTGCTGATGGCGTTCGTCTTCGCCGGCTGAATGCACGGCCAATCCAACAAGAACTTACGGCTGAAAACCTTCGCCAGGTGCGACGGTTGCGAAACCGCCTTTGACGTCGGCCATCTGGGCCCCACCCGGTCTCGAGCCGTGGATCCAGGCCCGGTCCGTGCTGAACGAATAGAGCGGAACGTAATCCGGCAGATCGCTGTCGCGCACAACCATGTTGCTCAGGCTATCGAGAATGAAGGTGCCGCTGCCTGTGCTCACCGACAGCACTGCGTGAAAGAAGCCTCGCTTGCGATCCTGGAGAACAACCAGCGCCATGCTCTGCGTTGGAATGCCGGCCCTAAGCAGAGCCGTCATCTTGAGGATGGCAAAATCCTCGCAGTCGCCGGCTCGCCGTTCGAGAATTTCCGACGGCTTCGCCCAATAGTCGAGTTTGCCGTAGACGATACTGTCTTTCCTATAGGCGATCAGGCGATTCACGCTGCTGTTGACGAAGGACAGTTTCTCGCTGAATCCCTTGCCTTGAGCGACGGAGACCATACTGGCAAAGGCCGGGCTCTTGCGCTCGCAGGCGCTGCCCGCCGAGCAGGCGGTGATTGCCCGGTAGACGGGTGCCCAGCGCGCCGCGACCGGAAAATTGCGCATGGACAAGGCAACCGATCCGAATACGCCCGGAATGATCGACGCCGTCTGCACCGGATCTATCCCGGCCGCATCTTGTGCCATTGATGGGCCGTTGCCTCGATCGGCAACCGCCGGGCCATAGCTGCCGAACACCATGCCGATCCGGTAAGGGGCCGCTGGCTGCCAGGGCTGAGGCCTCGCCAACGATACACCGCCGAGACAGGGCGTTGTCTGGACCTTTTCCAGAAGCGTGCCGGTGGCGGCGACATCGCCGGAAACGGCGTTCGCGAATGATGGCCCTGCCAGGCCGACAAGCCCGATTGCCAGCAGGAACACTTTGAGCCCGGTTTTTCCCGAGGCTGAGTTTTCTTTTTTCATGACGCCCACCTTTGACTGTGGACGCTACCAATCTTGTCTCAAATTATTGGAAAGGAAGGTAGGTAACTTTCCCCCAAATCACTTCATCTGTTTTGCATAAAATTTTATGCAAATTTATACTTCTATTTACCAAAGAATCGCGGCTCGCCCCCACCCATTCGGCACCCGCGGACGTCAATATATATCAGGTTATATTGTTGTAGTTTACCACGTGTAAAAAATGCCGAATCATGCATATCGGAA
Organism: Mesorhizobium sp. M0293; assembly: GCF_040321735.1. Classification (NCBI taxonomy): domain Bacteria; kingdom Pseudomonadati; phylum Pseudomonadota; class Alphaproteobacteria; order Hyphomicrobiales; family Phyllobacteriaceae; genus Mesorhizobium; species Mesorhizobium sp. M0293. The sequence goes on along the minus strand of NZ_JAMYSA010000137.1, from coordinate 3,507 downwards.
TATATGAAATAGATTGCAGGACTGTTGCAAAGCAGAGGTGGCCACTGTCTCTTTCCGGGAAATGACGGAGGGGTTTCAGCAATGACCACCAATATCGATCTGGACAGCTTTTCGGGTTCCATGGACGACCATTCCGCGTCCGGTGAACACAACAGTCAGATTTCGCCAGCAGAGATGCAGGTCGCACAGGCAACGGCGGCACAGCAGCCCGCCCCGGCAGCGTCCGAACCGGTGCCGGTCGATGTCGGCGGAGCGCCCGCCAAGCCGGAGGCGCCGGCGACGGCAAACGCACCCGCTGCGGCCGCACCACACGAATATGTGGCTGACGCTGGCAACATCGTAAAACTTCCGTCCAACGTTTCCATCGACAACATCAAGGTCGACGGCAACAACCTTGTGCTCGAACAGGCCGACGGCTCGGTGATCGTGATCAAGGACGGCGCCTTGCACGTGCCGACCTTCATCATCGGCGACGTCGAGGTGCCGCGCGTTGCCTTGCTGGCAGCGCTGGAAGCAAGCCACGTCGACGTCGCCTTCGGCGCCGACGGTTCCATATCGGCCGGCCCGGGCGGTTCGAACTCGAGCGCAGGCGGAGACTTCTCGGTCCCCCCCGGCGGCATCGGCGACGGGTTCGACCTGTCGGCCCTGTTGCCGCCGACAGCCTTGCAGTTTGGTCAATTGGACCGGCGCGAACTGTTCCCCTCGATCGTCGACAGGCAGGTTACAGTGACTGCCACGTCCTTGCTTGCTCCCAGCGAAGCGGCCAGCGAAACCGGCCTTGATGGCGGCGGAAGTCAATCGCCGGGCAGTGATGCGCCGAGCCATTCGGAAACCTCCAGCGTCGGAACGATCAGCATCGATGCGCCGGATGGAATCGGGTCGATCGTCATCAACGGCGTCACCGTCACCGGTGTCGGCCAGCAGATCCCGGGCGATTTCGGCTTCCTGACGATCGTCTCCTATAATCCGAGCACCGGCGCCATCGAATACAATTACACGGTGACCGAATCGGTCACTCATCCCCAGCAGGGGGACGGATTCAACGAGAACGACACGGTTCCGGACAATTTCAGCATCACTGTCACGGATGTCGACGGAGATACGGCCAGCACCACCTTTGCCGTCGCCATCATCGACGACGTGCCGACGGCGGTTGCCGATAGCGCCACGCAGGCGACCGAGAACGCCGCTGTGACGGTGAACGTGTTCGCCAACGACGTGCCCGGCGCGGACGGGGTGAACATCACCGATCCGGCCAAGGTGAGCTATGTCGCGGGATCGCTGGCGGGCGGCACCGGAACGGTCACCTACCACAATGACGGCACCTTCACCTACGCACCGGTTGCCGGCGAAGAAGGGACGGTGACGTTCCAGTACCAGATCGTTGACAGTGATGGCGACTCGTCGGTGGCGACGGTGACGATCAACCTGTTGAAGGACTCGACGCCGACGATCGATGTGACGCCTCAGGCTCCAGATGCATCGGGGCACAGCGCGGTGAACGAAGCGGGCCTTGCGGTGCGCGGTATCGAGCCGGCGGGTTCGGGCGAGATCGCCGACAACAACGGCACCAACAACAGCGATCCGAGCGAGACGGCGACGGGCTCGCTGAACATCACGACGGGCAGCGACACGATCGGCCACCTCTATGTGACCGACAAGGACAACACCCAGATCGAGGTGACCAATGCGGCCGGCGGCATTTTGGTGCACGGCCAGTATGGCGACCTGACCATCACCGGCACGCCGGGAACCGGCTACACTTATTCCTACACGCTGCTGGACAACACCTCGGGCAACACCACCCATGACGACTTCGCCGTCCAGGTGGTTGATACCGACGGCGACCCGGCCTCCACCACGCTCACCATCAACATCGTCGACGACATGCCGACGGCGCATGATGACAGCGCCACGCAAGCGAGCGAGAACGCGGCGGTAACGGTGAACGTGTTTGCCAACGACGTGCCTGGCGCGGACGGAGTGGCCATCACCGATTCGGCCAAGGTGAGCTATGTGGCGAACTCGCTCAGCGGCGGCGCTGGAACGGTTACCTACCACAATGACGGCACCTTCACCTACGCGCCGGTTGCCGGCGAGGAAGGGACGGTGACGTTCCAGTACCAGATCGTTGACAGTGATGGCGATTCGTCGGTGGCGACGGTGACGATCAACCTGTTGAAGGACTCGACGCCGACGATCGATGTGACGCCGGATGGTGGGACGCCGTCGGTCAACGCAACCGCGGTTGTCGACGAGAAGGGACTGCCGGCGGGAACAGGCGAGGTTGCCGATCCGGCCTTGAACTCGGATCAATCGGAAACCACGGAGGGCACGTTCAACATCACGACGGGCGGCGACACACTGCAGAAGCTCGAGGTGATGGACAAGAACGGCACCTTGGTGGATGTCACTTCTGGTGGCACGGTTCAGGGTGTCAACGGCGTACTGACCGTGACCTTAAGTGGCGGCGTCTATAGCTACAGCTACACGCTCTCGAATAACGTGGCGAACGCCAATCCCAACCAGATCGGGGCCGCCGACCAGGCGACGGGGGAAAATTTCGCGGTAAAGGTCACCGACAGTGACAACGACACGGCCAATGCGTCTCTGACCGTCAAGGTCAACGACGACGGGCCGGTTGCGGTCAATGATGGCGTGCTTGCCAATCATGCGGAGAACGTGACGGATCTGACGATCGGCACGGTTGCCGGAATATTGGGCAACGACCACTACGGCGCGGACGGTGCGGCTGCGTCGGGCTCGCTGGTGATCGGGGCTGGCGACCATGGCGGCACGGTCGCCATTGTCGGTGGCAACCTGGTCTACACCAACACGACGTTGAACGTGGCGAACGGGGCGACGGTCAACGAGACTTTCACCTATACGATCAAGGACGGCGACGGTGACACCACGACGGCGACGTTCCAGGTGACGCTGACGGACACCGGGGTTACGATGGGGGCGGCGCCGGCTAACCTGATCGCCGACGAGGACGACATCGCCGGAGCTGGCGGCAACGCGGGCGGTTCGGGCGACGATGCGCCGGTGCTGTCGGGCCACATCTCCTACACGCTTGGCGCCGACCAAATCGGCGGCGTTGCGCTGTCGACGTCCGGCAATGCGACGGGCCTGCAGACGCTGGCCGGGGTTGCGGTCGACACGATATGGGTCGGCAGCCAGTTGATCGGCTACGTGCAGGGCACGAATCCCAGCCTCGCGGCCAACCAGGTGTTCACGATCGCGGTGACGAACGTCACCAACAGCGGCGCGAACTACATCATGACGCTGCTGCAGCCGGTCCAGCATTCGGTTAGCGGCACGGAAGACAACACGGCGCCGTTCACGGTCACGGCGACGGTGACGGACGCCGACGGCTCCACCGGCACCACCAGCTTCACCGTGGTGATCGATGACGATACGCCGGTTGCGGTCAATGATGGCGTGCTTGCCAATCATGCGGAGAACGTGACGGATCTGACGATCGGCACGGTTGCCGGAATATTG
>NZ_JAMYSA010000136.1:0-14014 GCF_040321735.1 Mesorhizobium sp. M0293 | reverse complement strand
CCGGTGCGATCGGCGCGCGCCACCACCACCGCATCGCCGACAAGCTCGTGCTCGCAAAGCCGCGCCGCGACCTCGCCCGGCTCGACGCGGAAGCCGCGGATCTTCACCTGCTCGTCGTTGCGGCCCAAAAACTCCAGATTGCCGTCCGGCAGATAGCGCCCCAGGTCGCCGCTCCGATACAGCCGGTCGCCCTCCACAAAGGAGCTGGCGATGAACCGCTCGGCCGTCAGCTCGGGCCGGTTGAGGTAGCCGCGCGCAACGCCGGCCCCGCCGATATAAAGCTCGCCCACCGCCCCCAACGGCACCGGCTGACCATGAGCGTCCAGAAGATAGATCCGCGTGTTGGCGATCGGACGGCCGATGGGAGGCACTTGCGGCCAGCATGATGGATCAGCCGCGAGGCGGTGCTCCGTGACTACGTGGGTTTCTGTAGGCCCATACTGATTTATCAACCTCGCCCTCGGATGAGTCTCGAAGAACGACCTGAGCTCGGGGGTGGCTCGCAATTGCTCACCCGCTGTATAAATTTCTCTCAAAGAGGGCAGCAGCGCTCCCCGAGCGCACCAGGCTTCCGCAAAATGTTTCAAGGCTACGAATGGGAGGAAAAGCCGCTCGATCCCTTCTCTGCACACAAAGTCCAGCAACTCGGAAAAGTCGGCACGGGTCTCTTCCCGCACGAGCACCAGTAGCCCGCCGTCCCTCCAGCAACTGAACAATTCCTGGAACGAGACGTCGAAGTTCAAAGTCGTGAACTGAAGTGTACGTCGTTTTGGCGTACCAAACTCCGGCGAGGACCAAAGCAAATTCATAAGCGAGCCGTGGGGCATTTCGATGCCCTTGGGCGTCCCGGTGGAGCCCGAGGTGTAGATGATGTAGGCGAGATGGCGCGAGGTGAGCCCCAGCGCGCACGGATCGAGATCCGATGCCGGCAGCTCGGCCCAGGCCGGCGCGGCCATGTCGAGATCGACCACTCTCACCTGACCAAGAGCATTGGCGTCAAAGGCCACGCGTCCGGCCGCATCGCAAAGCAGCAGCCGCGGGGCAGCATCGTCGAGCACCTGCCGCAGCCGGCCGGAGGGATAGGCCGGATCGAGCGGTACATAAGCGCCGCCTGCCTTCAGGATCGCCAGCAGGGCCACGACCATCGCCGGGCTGCGCTCCACGCAGATCGCCACCCGGTCGTCCGGACGCACGCCCAGTCCGATCAGATGATGCGCAAGCCGGTTCGCCCGCCGGTTCAGTTCGCCATAGCTGAGCTCTGCTTCATCCTGCACCACCGCCAAAGCATCTGGGTTCAGCGCAACCTGCTCCTCAAACAGCGCATGAATGCATCGCTCCGACGGATACGGCTTCGACGTCTCGTTCCATGTCTCCAGAACAAGCTTCCGCTCGTCAGGCGGCAACAGGTCGATCCGGGCCATCGGAATGTCGGGATCCGCTCCCAGAACGTGCACGAGGTGGCTCAGCCTATGTTGGTGATACTCCAGTTCGTCCAACGAAGCTGAAGAATTTCCGAAAACATCAATCGCGAGTTCCGATTCTCCAGCCCGGTAAAACACGAATGAGATATCGTTGGCTGGCCCAAGTGCGAGCTTTCGTATAGCGAAAGACGCGTTATCGAATCTCCCATCGCAGTCGAACAACATGACGTTGACAATCGGTGCCGATGTCACCGATGCTCGCCGATCCTCACCGAAATCCCTATCAATAAATTCACCGCGATACCTTTGATGCTTGAGCAGAGAAGTAATGCGCTTCGAGGTTTGCCGAATAAGGCTTTGGAAATTCTGTTCACGTCTGACGCGCAATCTCAGCGGCAACAGGTTGGATGTCATTCCAACCGTTTGTGCGTGCTTTGCAGCTCCTATACGCCCCTTGACCGGAAAACCGAGTACCAGCTCGTTGACGCCCGTGAAGCGATGCACATAGGCAGCCACGACTGCAACTAATAGCTCAGCGGCCTTCCGGTCACCACCTTTCCCAGTAAAAAGCGGTCCCAAATCCCTCAACGAAACGCATCCACCGCACCGCACAGCTTCTGGGGTAGTTGCAATTGTCTGCCGCGCCAGACCAACAGGAGAAAAGTAATTGGCGACGCGCCTTTTCCAAAAGTTCTGGTCATCCAGGAACTCTTTAGACTTTAGATATGCGACATCGTTTTCCAGAAATGATAATTGCGAGTTTGGCTCCCAAGTGCTTTTGGATTCGCCTCGACCAAGCTCAGTGTATACGTTCGCTACTCGTCCGGCGATGAGAGACATACTTAAACCATCCACAATAATGTGGTGATACATTTGAAACCAAAAGCAGCGATCTTGTGCAACTCGAAACAAGACAAAGCCAAAGAGAGGCCCTTGGTTCAGATCCATAGGACACGTCAATTGCGCCTGCATATGAGCAAGCGCTGCTGCTTCTGGATTTGGCTCAGCGCGGAGATCGAGAACCCGAAGCGACCAATTGGTCGCCAGCTCAAAGATCTGTCGAGGCTCACCATTCCGATCTGCAATTCGGACATGCAGCGCATCGCATTCAGAAACCACATGATGCAATGCGGTCTCAAGCCGTCCAGCATCAACTGGACCAAAAATATCAAGGTATTCACCGATCACATACTGCGGACTATGCGGATCCAGCTGCTGAGCGATCCAGATCTCCATCTGCGCAACCGACAGTGGAAATTCGATGTCGCGAGTTGGCCTTTCACTTGTCCCCACCTTCGATGCGTCAATTGCCGCGCGAGCGTCATCTCGATGCATATCAGCCCTTTCTCCTAAGCGGCAGCGGCGCAGGTCGCGAACACACGAGTTTAGTTGTGGGTATTTGCGTACTGACGGTGTTATGGATTTGATCGTGAGGTGGTCGTGCGGTCGGCAGGTGCGATTGGCCAACGTGTAGGGCAAAAATAAACTACTTAGGATGCAAGAGACTCTCCTTCCGATAATCAGTCGATATGGTCAGCCGCAATATCCAGTAAGAATAAAAACATTCTCGTGCAGGAGATCGTGAACAGCTAGTGCTCGCTCGTATTTCGCCTGCGCTCCTCCAAAACGCGACATGTCCAGTCTTCTTGCTGGACGACAGTGGAATGTGCCTGTTCTCGCGCCCAGTGCTACTGCCAATGTCGTCGCGGAGCCATTCAATCCCGGAATGATGAGCGTTTGGATCATGGCCGATGTCCTTGCAATTGCACGAGGACGATAGCCAGTTGGTCCGCCGACGTCGGCCAAAGCCCATCCAAAATCAATTGATCGATTCCGAGAAACCGCAGGTCATCCGCCTCTGGAGTGTCTTGGATGCCCCCTCAGACGACGAGTTTAAGAGATCACTCATTTCAGCTCCCTTCGTTGATAACGCACGTATTCGGAGTATCGACCGGTTTTCCATCGCAGTCTGATCGATCTCCGTCGCCTCAACGCTAGTGCGGAATGGGAAGCGTCTGCCCCGAGCTCTCATGGCCGATATCCTACATCTGCAGCTCTTCAGCCAAAATCTTCAGTTGCGCCGGGCAATTCGGTAATTCTGGCCAATTACCATCATCATCTCCGTTGGTCAGGGGCTAGACCGTCATGACGGCTTCGCAAGGTGATGCGCAAGTGACGTGCCATCCGGAGGATGTAGCTGAGCGCTGACATTCAAGTTGGGCTGGCGCACCTTCGCTCGTCTTCTTTTTGCTTGCAGGCTGCGGACGAAATGCAAAACGTTTCGCCTATGGTACGTCCGCTCGATAGTGAACAGTTTGGGCCAAAAGCGACAGTATCGTTTGCATGGGTCGAGACACCAGGTTGGAATGGCGCCGGCGGCGAAATGGAAGTTGGACCTGTGGAGGTTTGGTCAGATGGTGCAGGTCTGGTCGGTGACGTGGCTTTATGTGGAAGGGATCGTTACCGATGGCGCGTGAACCCTGCACCATCTCCACCTCCCCCGGGCTAGGTGATCCGGATGTGGCGGCCCTGGCCGAGCGCTCCCGCGCAATCTGTACGTCAAATGTGCCCCACGACAGCGTGAAGTTCGACATTGCAGGCCTCAGGGTGATGCCGATCCGCGACGAGGCCGAATTATGCAGCGCATTCGGTCCAGCGCAACGATCGCCGGCGCGCGCGTGCCGGTCCAAGTCGACGTCGGCTTCGGAGAACCCATCACGCCCGAGCCGATCTGACGCCGCCACGATGGACCAGCCGACCGGTGAATACCCGGGTGGCCCATGGGTGTGAATCGGCGTGCAAGTTTTGGAAACGATGACGTAATTGCTGCCGTCGCTCCTTTGAACGAAGATTCGGCTGACGGCAAAAGCCGCCAACCATTGAGATCGAGGAGGCCGCAGTGAAGCAATATGTCGGGCTGGATGTGTCGCAGAGGGAGACGAGCGTCTGTGTGGTCGACGATACTGGAAAGACGGTGTTCCAGGGAAAGGCGAAGTCCGATCCGGGAGCACTGACCGAGTTACTCCGCAAACGTGCGCCTCAAGCCGAGCGCATCGGATTTGAGACGGGCGCCATGTCCAGCTGGCTATGGCACGAGCTGAAAAGGGTCGGGCTGCCGGTCGTCTGCCTTGATGCTCGGCATGCAAAGGCAGCGCTTTCAGTGCGAATGAACAAGAGTGATGAGAATGATGCCCGCGGCCTGGCCGAACTGGTTCGCGTCGGCTGGTATCGAGAAGTGAAGGTCAAGAGCGCAGAGAGTCAGGCCACCCGGTCCATGCTCGTCGCCCGGTCGAGACTTGTCGAGATCCGTCGCGATCTCGAAAATCAGACACGGTCCATGCTGAAGGAATATGGGCTGCAGTTCAGTCGATCGATTGGGTCACAGTTCCGGCGAAAGGTTTGGGAACTGGTTGCTGACGGCCATCCGCTTCGCCCTTTGGTTCAGGCGCTTCTGTCTGTCCATGAGCAGGCCTGCTGTGAACAGGAGAAGCTTGATCGGCAGGTCCGGCATCTCGCTCGTGAAGACGAAACCACACGCCGGCTAATGACAGTCCCCGGCATCGGCGTGGTGACCGCGCTCACCTTCCGCCACACGATCGACGACCCTTCGCGCTTTCGCTCGGCCGCCAACGTGGGAGCCTATCTCGGCCTGACTCCGCGACGAAAGCAGTCCGGCGAAACGGATATCAATGGCCGCGTCTCACGTTGGGGCGATCGACTGTTGCGAACCTACCTGTACGAGGCGGCCAGTGTGCTCCTGCACCGGACGAAGAAATGGTCCACGCTGAAAGCCTGGGGTATGCGTCTGTCGAGGCGGATCGGCTTGAAGAAGGCAAAGGTGGCGGTCGCAAGGAAGATCGCGGTTCTGCTTCATTGCATTTGGGTTGACGGCACAAGCTTCGAGTGGGGCTGCGAAAAGATGGCATAGCAGATCCGAACTCGACCCAATTCGCGGGCCCGTTTCCGGAACCCGTGATGTCCCCGCCGGGACGGTGGTTGCGGCGACCTCGGTCAAACGGCTGACAGCAGTTCATCTGCATCTCGTTGGAAACGTTGAGGCGTCCGACCCGAACATCATCATGAGGCACTCGACCTCGGAAAGGACCATGACCCCGGCGATGGCAGTGCGAGATCCGGATTGACAACTACCCGCAATTAAAGGGCCGTTTGACAACGTGATCGAGCAAACCCGGAATGTCGCCCCCCAACACGAGGTGTCTCGACATTCTCTCGCCCGCACCTGGCGCAAGCGAAGTCAGGAGCCATTTTGAACGAGACAGAACGTCTCGTGCGGTCCAGCTTCGAAAGCTTCGGCTTGCCCTGCCGACCAGGCTCCAGGCCGCCGCTCGAACGCCAGGTCCGATACCACGCACCAGACGTCGAAATCCCGATCGAGAACCGGCGCGCTGCCTCCCGGGTCGACAGACCTGCCTCGGCGAGTTCACCAAGCCCGCGCGAGTCGAACTTGCCGCATGGGCGGAGCGTGAAGCCGTCGGTCTGACCGACGGCCGCGTCCTCCTCGATCGGCTGCTGGATCGGATGCGGGCGGAAAGGATCATCATCCCCGGCATCAGCGTGGTCGAACGCTTGGCCGCCTCGGCGATGCATGCAGCGGATAGCGCAACAATCGCCGAGATCGGCACTCTTCTGTCGGACAAGCAGCGCCGGCAGCTTGACGCGCTTTTGGCAGACAAGACGCATATCCGTCAGAGCCGCCTATCCTGGCTGCGCGCTCCACCCTCCCGGGTTGGCGGGAGGTCATTGCTCGAACTGCTCGACAAGCTCGATCTCGTTCGCGGGATTGTCAGCGACGCGCCGACGCGCCTCCCTTCGCGTCTCCGTGCCCGCATGGCGCAAATGGCCAAGGAAGGCAGCCTCTATACAGCACAGGCCTTTCAACAGATGGGTTCAGTCCGGCGGCATGCCGGCATGATGGCGACGTTGAACGAGCTTGCGATTACACTGACCGATGCCGCGCTGACCATGTACCAGTCGCTCGTCGGCCGTGCCAATCTGCGCGCCCGAAAGCGGCTTGAGGAGACAATCGCCGCCTCCGCCGAACAGGGCCGCATTCGGCTTCTCCGCATTGCCGATGTGCTCGATGCCTTGGTGACGGCTGCGAAGACCGTAGGCAGGCAACATCACCGCCGCCGTCACCGCGATCGCGCCGCTCGAGACCGTCGAAGCCGACGCCGCCGTCATTCGGCGCACCATCCGCCCCGGAAAACCGGACGTGCTCGGTGAGCTCTCTCATGAATATCGTGTGTTCAAGCGGATCGGCGCGCGATTTCTGGCGAGTATCACATTTGAAGGGGGTCGTGCCTCGCAGCCGTTGCTCGCGGCGGTCGCTGTCCTTGGCGGTCTTGGCGGAGACTGGCGCAGGCCACTGCCAGCCGATGTGCCGCTCGGCCATATCGAGCGACGCTGGTTGCGACATGTCTTTAAAGACGGTTCGATTGACCGCACCTATTACGAACTGGCCACCTACTTCACCTTGGCCAACGCGCTTGCCAGTGGCGGCGTATGGGTTCCAACATCAAGGATTCATCGTTCGCTTGAGATGCTTCTGACGCCGGCTTCACCTGCGACAAATCTCGTCCCAGCACGGCTTCTGCCCGCTCCGGCCTTCAACGCCGAAAGCTATCTTGGCGTGCGGATGGCCGAACTCGACGCTGCACTTCTGGCAACAGCCCGCGGATTGCCAGGCAAGGACACCGCGATGTTCGCCGGCGGCAAGCTTCGCTTTCCGAAAGAGCCGAAGGAAAGCAGCGAAGTCGACCAGACCCGCACCCTCACGGCCGCCCTCTACACTATGATGCCGCGCGTGCGGATCACCGATCTTCTCGATCAGGTCGGCCGCTGGACTGAGTTCGCAAGCCATTTCGCGCATGTCTCAACCGGGTTGCCACCCGCCGACATGCGCGCCTTCATGGCCGCGCTGATAGCCGAGGCGACAAACCTCGGCATGTCACGCATGGCCGAGATTTGCGGAACGGTAACCCGAAGGGCCCTGCTGCGCATGCAGATGTGGCACATGCGCGAGGACACCTTCCGCGCGGCGCTCGCCAGCCTTACCGATGCGATCCATGCCGAGCCGCTGTCCGCCTGGTTTGGCGAAGGATGGCGAGCATCGGCCGATGGTCAGGCATTCTATCTCGGAGGCCCGGGCGAGGCCGGAGGCACCGTCAATGCGCATTACGGCCGCGATCCGATCGTCAAAATCTACACCACGATCACCGACCGCTACGCGCCGCTCCACCAAAAGGTCATCGCCGGCACCGCCGGAGAGGCGATCCACGCATTGGACCGGAATTCTTGGGCACGAGAGCAACGTCAATGTCGCCGCGCTTCATGTCGATGGCGGCGGCGGGTCGGACATCGTCTTTGCCGTCCTGAATCTGCTGGGGCTTTCCTTCGAACCCCGCATTCCGCGCCTGTCGGATCGCAAGCTCTATGCATTCGAACCGAAAACGCGATACGGCCGACTGGCGCCGCTGTTCGGGCAGCGCCTCGATGCCGGGCTGATACGTGCTCACTCGGATGATATTCACAAGGTGATCCGGGCGCTCACAGACCGGGTCGTGACGCCGTCGCTCATCGTGAAGAAGCTCGCCGCTTACCGGCACCAGAACAGCCTGGCGGCGGCGCTGCGCGAAATCGGGCGAATCGAACGCACGCTGTTCACCTTGCGCTGGTTCGAGGATCCCAACCTCCGCCAGCTCGTCACCGCAGAACTCAACAAGGGCGAGGCCAGAAACACGCTCGCCCGGGCGGTCGCTATCCATCGCCTGGGCCGCTTTCGTGACTGCAGCCACGAAAACCAGGCGAGCCGTGCGGCAGCCCTCAATCTCGTCACCGCCGCCATCATCCTCTTCAACTGTCGCTATCTCGGCCGCGTCATCGAGGTTTTGCGCCAACGCGGTAAACCGTTCGATGAACAGATGATCCCCCAGCTTTCTCCGTTGGGATGGGACCACATCAACATCACAGGGGATTATGTCTGGTCCGACGATTTGGCGGTTGACGACGAGGGCTTCCTGCCGCTCAGGACTGTGAGTCCTGTGATCCCCGGTGAAAATTCATAGGTACGTGGAATGTCGTGGCCGCATGACGGGTGCGACGACATCACCAACGGCTGGAGTCGACCCTTTGCGGCCCTTCCAGCAACGGGCGATGCGCGCCGAAGGGCTGAGCCGTCGGGCTTCATGCATCCCGAACACGGCTCTGGCACGTGTATCGCAGGCGCTGCTGTTCGACGAGGAGATTCCATTTGAGACCGAGTCAGGCCACTCGCGCGTCCGAGGTGCACCACGTCAGACTACATGCTATTCTTTATTCTGTTCGCGATGCCATTTTTGTAGGTCTTGCTCGTGAAGTATTGTCGGCCACGAGCCTGCTTCGTCCCCGGTGCACGTTTCGACCCGATGCAGTACCGCTTTTGCGTCGTCGCGACGCGACGGAGGAAAACATGGGACATACCATCGGACGCGTGATCGCCGTCCTGCTGCTGGTTCTTGGCTTTGCCGCTCCGGCAGCCGCCGGGCCGTTGCAGGAGGCTTTGGCCGCCTATAACCGCGGCGACTACGCGATGGCGGAGCGGCTCTGGCGTCCGCTGGCCGAGCAGGGCGACGCCGAAGCCCAAAACAACCTGGGTGGCATGTACTACAATGGTGAAGGCGTGCCCCAAGATGATGCCGAGGCGGTGAAATGGTACCGCAAGGCTGCCGATCAGGGCTTCCGCGGTGCCCAGTACAACCTCGGTATCGTTTATGAACACGGTCGCGGTGTGCCGCAGGACGATGCCGAGGCTGTGAAGTGGTACAAGCTCGCCGCCGAAAAGGGTCTCGCCGATGCTCAATCCAACCTCGCCATCATGTACGAACATGGCCGTGGCGTGCCGCAGAACGATGCCGAGGCGGTGAAGTGGTACAGACTCGCCGCCGAGCAAGGACGTAGCCGCCGCTCAAAATAACCTCGGCGGGCGTTACGTTGAGGGCCGAGGTGTGCCGCAGGACGACGCCGAGGCGGTGAGTGGTACAAGCTCGCCGCCGATCAGGGCCTGGCCCAGGCCCAACGCAACCTCGGCATTAGCTACCACGATGGCCGCGGCGTGCCGCAGGATCACGCCGAGGCAGCAAAATGGTTGCGGCTCGCCGCCGACCAGGGCTGGGCGGACGCTCAATACGATCTCGGTGTCATTATACCAAAGGTGAGGGCGTGCCGCAGGACGATGCCGAGGCTGTGAAGTGGTACAAGCTCGCCGCCGACCAAGGCCTCGCCGACGCTCAATACAATCTCGGGTACATGTACGACGAGGGGAAAGGTGTTCCGCAGGACGATGCCGAGGCGGTGAAATGGTATCGGCTGTCCGCCGAGCAAGGCGACGCCCACGCCGAGTACAACCTCGGTATCACGTATCTCAGCGGCAAGGGCGTGCCGCAGGACAATGCCGAGGGGATAAGGTGGCTCCGGCTCGCCGCCAACCAGGGTCTCGCCGAGGCCCAATACAATCTCGGTGTCATCTACGCCGAGGGCCGCGGCGTGCCACAGGATACCACCGAGGCGGCGAAGTGGTACAAGCTCGCCGCCGATCAGGGTGTCGCCGAGGCCCAATACAATCTTGGACTTATGTACAGCAGGGGGGAGGGTGTTCCGCAGGACGATGCCGAGGCGGCGAGGTGGTACAAGCTCGCTGCTAACCAGGGTCTCGCCCTGGCCCAACACAATCTCGGTGTCATCTTCGCCGAGGGCCGCGCCGTGCCGCAGGACAACGCCGAGGCGGTAAGGTGGTATCGGCTCGCTGCCGACTAGGGTGTCGCCGAGGCCTGATACAATCTTAGACTTATGTACAGCAGGGGGGAGGGTGTTCCGCAGGACGATGCCGAGGCGGTGAAATGGTATCGGCTGTCCGCCGATCAGGGCTTCGCCCCCGCCCAGAACGATCTCGGCACCATGTACGCCAGCGGCCGCGGCGTGCCCAAAGATGCCAGCGATGCGGCCAAGTGGTTCCAACTCGCCGCTGACCGAGGCTTCGTCCCCGCACAATACAACCTCGCGGTCATGTACGAAACCGGCCATGGCATGCCGCAGGATGATGTGCAGGCCCTCAAGTGGCTTAGCCTGGCAGTCAGCAGGGCCTCTATCGCGGATCGCGACAAGGTTCTCATGCGCGGGAACGCTCTCGCTGCGAAGATGACTCCCGAGCAGATCGCCGAGGCGGAGCGGCTTGCGCGGGAATGGAGGCCAAAATGATGCGTGGTCGGGCTCGGAACCGGGCCTGAGCTAACGCCGCAGCGGTCGCAATACCTCCGCCGGCGACGGGTGCCGGTCGTTGCTGGTGTCAACGGCTTCAACCAGTGGCCGTCCGTTGGTTGGACCACCTCGGCCCCGCAAGGTGAGCCGCGAAAGACCGCTATCCACCCTACTGCGACCTTCCCGTGGGTGCGGCGGACCTCATTTCACCTTTCTCCTGCGCGCTCCACTTGTGCATTTGGCATCCTCAAGCAGGCCTACCGTATTTCTGTGTCCCAATAATGTACCGAGGCCAAAGGAAGCGTAGCCCGCGCGTCATCAAAGATCGAGATCCGTCATGCTCCAGATCCGTCAACGCCCCGTTTACCGGGAACGGCACGAGATGCTTGCGGACGCCATCGTGAATAGTTTCGCCGACCACCTGGAGCTCATTCCGTCAGCAACGGGTCTGCATCTCACCGCCCTGGCTCGAACAATGTCAGTCGACCAAGTGACAGCGGTCGCCCGTCGCGCCGCTGATTGCGGCGTCGCTGTCCAGATGCTGTCGTTGTTCGCGGTGAGTGGGACCCCACGAGCCAGGATCATGCTGGGATATGGTGCCATTCCCACGGCAGACATCAAAGAGGGCCTGCGGTTGTTCCAGGCCTGCTTCGACGCCGTGTAAGAAATTCCACCCCGGCACGACTATCTGAACATGAGCATGGTACACCAAGACACGACAGGCGATGCCGAGCCGGCGGTGCCGGAAGACGTCGATCGACGCTACGCGCTGACGGTAGAGATGCTAGCGGCGCGCTGGCGCGGCTGGCGGCAGGACATGAATCCGATCCCGCCGAGCAGCAGGACCTTGTGCAGGACATCCATCTTCAGGTCTGGCGCAGCCTGAAGTCTTTCGACGGACGCTGCTTGCTGAGGACCTAGGTCTACCGCGTGGCTCACAATGTGACCGCCGATCATGTCGGGCGAGCCCGACGCCGGAAAGACATGATCAGCCTCGATCAGTCCGCGGCAGAGATTGGAGCGGACCCGCGTCCCTCTCCGGAGATAGAGATCTCCGACAGGCTGGCGCTGGCGCAGATCCACGCAAGCTCCACCGCCTGCGGCCGGTCGACCGGCAAGTGATGATCCTCTACCTGGAAGACGAGAGTGCCGCCACCAGCGCCGAGGTCTCCGGTCTTTCAGCGGGCGCCGTAGCGACCCGCATCAGCCGCATCAAACGCCTTTTGGCCGGCCAGCTTACCCTGGACGCAACGCGATGAGCGACCGATCCCAACATTCATGGAAGGAACAGCCCGTGACGACCGCGACCATCAATCTCAACGAGATCAAGGCGCGACACGCCGCCCTGAGCCGGACCACAAGGCGTCGCAACACCTTGGAATATGTTGCGGGAGGTGTCGCAGTGGTATTTCTTCTGGTCATGAGCGTAGTCACATTCCTTGCCGCCCGTACCGTGGCTGATTGGGTCGTGGGCGCAGGATTTGCGACGCTGGCGCTCGGCATGGTGATCGTCGGGCTGCATATCTTCAGGAAGAGCACACGCACCGACGCCGACATGGCGGCAAGCGGAATGGACTATCTGACGTTCCGGCTGGAGCGGGAGCGCGACCTTCTTCGCTCGGCCTGGCTCTGGTATGTCGGGCCGATGGTGCCCGGGTTTGTCCTGGTCTATCTCGGCTACTAGATGGCAAATCCCGAGCGTCCGATCTTTGCGCTTGTCGGAGGAAGTCTGACCTTAACCTTCCTTCTTTTCGTGCTCATACTGAACCGCCGCGCAGCTCGACGGATCGAGACGGAAATACGCAGCCTGAGGAAATGACCTTTGCTTGTTTCACAGGACAAATCGACAGGGTCGCCGAGTGGTTACCCAAAGGCGAGCAGGGCTGGTGACCTGCGGCGTCGGCTACAATGGGAGCAGTTCGTTGTCGACTGGCGGTGCGGTGCGGCACCAGAGATCTCTGTGGAACATGGATTGTTGGTGGTTCTCTTCGGTCATAGGGCGCCTTGCTATCGTAGGTGGCGCGCTGGCTGGCATGAGCTGGAGTTCACACGCGTCGGATGACGTGGAGCCTCTCGATGGCGAGAAGATCGGATCAAGCTGAGGATCGTGGCGCCGCCCGAGTGTCCGTGTTGCGCATCACTATACGCTCTCGCTCAAGAATCGCATGTGGCTGTATGCGAATGCAGTACACCGTTCGGGCAAAGCCGTCGACCGGCGGCGCATCAGATGCCGGGGACGCGGCCACACTGCCCGGGTGGAGTGCGTCGCGGCGAGGCCAGACTGTTGCCCAAGGCTCCTTCATGGCGCTCAGAGATGTCGAGCATCTTGCAATTGCATTGCCTCGTAAACCCTTGAAGTCTCGATCGGCTGCTTCTCAGTCTCGCCGGACATTTAGACGCTCATTAGCGCCTTGTGGAACAATAGCGTTTTAGGCGGTGCACGGGTTTTGGCCTGCTGTACATTGCAATAAATCACCAGCCACGAAGATGCGTTCATCCATGCAGATTGGTCGCTACCTCGCCACCCTTGCCGAAGAAGATGAAGCCGGTGGCGCGTTCGGATGATCCAAGATCGACCGTTTGCGGCAAAAGGGAATTTGATTTTTGGCGGCAAGGTAGGCAAGTGTAGCATCCGGCGGAGGCGTACTGTAGGGGATGCAGATCATCTGAACCATGATTTTATATACCTACTCACTTGAGACTGAGCCGAGCGAAGACCGCTGGAACGACACCGGAATCCCGGGTTTCTTTTTTACAGAACTGGACGAGGTGCGGCAGGTCGTCCGCGAGCTCCGCGACGAAGTCACCTCGGATGAGGATGAGGAGCCTTCATGGAGTCCGGTTCGCATCGAGCGGATTGAACTTCTCGCACCGACGACCCAGAACGTCCTGACCCTGCTCAACGAGGGGATTGGGCCGCTGATCCAGCGCTATGAGATCGTGGAAACCATTGCCTAATAACTAAGCCGAGAGCTTTCCGGCAAGTCATGCCCGCCACTTTGCTGACCTTCTGTTGGCCGTTTTCGCAGCGACGTGCGCACTGGGCCAATGGATGATCGGCTCGAGCGAAAAGCATCTCTCCCGCATCTATGACGCCTGAAGCCGCGGCTCAGATCGCAGCCCCTCATCCATGGCGACGAGACGACTGTTCAGGTCCTGAAGGAAAAGGATCGAGAGGGCCGCCAGCACCTCGTACATGTGGGCATACCGGAGCGGCGAGGACAGTGACGAGCCTATCGCGCTGCTCTATTATCAACGTAAGCGGTCAGCCGATAACGTCAGGCCTAAAGTTCCAAGGCATGAGCATTTCGATTTCGGATGCCGGCCAGCCTTGAGCGATG
>NZ_JAMYSA010000135.1:0-14389 GCF_040321735.1 Mesorhizobium sp. M0293 | reverse complement strand
GGCATGCATCGTGAGATACTCGGCGATGAGGCGCCGCATTGCGGCATCATCGTCAATGACAAGAACATGTTTCAACGGCACACCTTCAATCTTGAATCCCCTTGTCTAAACCTGTTGCCGAGCAACCCTGGGGCACCGACCCAGAACAGCTGCTCCTTGATACCACTCGCCGTTGCGTGCGGCCAATGTGAGGCCGTGCTCGTCCTGTTCTTTTCATCCCCAGCGAATTGACCGCACCAAGGCAGCCCGTGGCCACCAGACAGGTCCAAGCGCCGACATGACCCTGCCGTGTGGTCCTTCGCTTTTTCGCTTCGAGCTCCCCCGTTGGTGCAGGCCTGCCAATATCACTCAAGTTCGACCTCATGGATGCCAAGTTTCCTGCTATGCCCTTGCATCCTGGTCATCCTGGAGTTTGCGGACCTGGATCATCTCGATATCCTCCGGCTCGTGGATCCAGCTCGGACATGGTTGAGCAGCGCGGCGTTTGGCTTGATCGGAGAGGCGGTCGGCGGAAGAAGACCGTGATTCGCTGCAGCGGCCTTGTGCAAAATAGTGTGTCTCCTGCCAAGCCGGCTTCGTCCAAGGTGGCCGGCGGCCTCAAATGCTGTTCGGCGACCGGCAGGTCGCCGGTTGCGGTGAACGTCCGGGCTAACATTTCTCAGTTACTGCAACTCCTCCATCTTGAGCGTGTCACTATGCTTGTCCATTGCGCCGTCGGACTCCGTCAATGACGTGCGGTTATCTGCCGATGGGACTGTGCATGATCCACCCTTTGGCGGCGGCGGCCGAACAGCTGAACGAGGCTCGCACCAGGATGGGCTGCGCCGCCACGTCTTCCCAGTTGACCCTCGCCGCCGCGGATTTGCGCCCTCGAGCCAGCTTCGCGGACGAGCTCGCGTCTCAAGCAATGATCTGAGTGTGCAGGGCCGCGCATGGCTGCTCTTTAACGACCGGCAGCATACCGGCAAAGTTGGGCCGCTTTATCGCCTTAGTCGATTCCCCACGGTGATCCCGAGCCTGAACAAGCCCGCCAAGCTCCCCATTTTGTCCTTGGCTTGGCGCTGACAGAAGTACCATCCATGACGCCAAAGTCGCGGCCCACACTCCAGGAGCAACGGACGGCCGGGACGAGCAATCCTGTACAGGAGTCATTGTACCAAGATGCTCCGGATGTCGCTGGCTGATCGGGCCCGCGCCACTCACGCATGCGCAAGATGCTCACCCACGCTGATACGAACACGGTCTTTGCTTCAATTGAAACCGAAAAGCTGAACTTGAACATCACACAGTAACAAACCTCCCCGATAAGCGCGTGCCGGACAGGGCCAGAACCCGTCCGGCGGCTTGGAAAGGTAGGTGATAGGGAATGTTTATTGCAGCTTGGCCGCTGGCCATCGTCCTGATGACATCCATGTCACTCCCAGCCGAGCCCGCGCCACTTTCTCCGCGTGAGTTCCGCAGCCTGTCGCGCAAATGCGCCCCCTGGGTTGCGCCGTCCACCCTCGCCGCGATTGCCAAGATTGAAAGTGGCTTTGAAACGCTGGTGGCTCATGACAACACCACAGGTGAGCAGCTTCGCTGGATAGACCACCTGGAAGCCACGCGGGGCATCAAGGAACGCCTCGAAGCACAACATTCTGTCGATGTTGGATTGATGCAGATAAACAGCAAGAACTTTGCCGTGCTCAATCTCACGCCGGAAAGGGCTTTCGAGCCCTGCGCCTCGCTTTCGGCTGCCGCCCACCTGCTTGAAAGCCGGTATGCCGGCGGCACCACTGCTGTGGCACAGCAACTGGCGCTTCGCCGTGCCATCTCGGCCTATAACACGGGCGACGTCACGCATGGCTTCGCCAACGGTTATGTACGCAAGGTCGAGTCGGCCGCAAAGGACATCTCAAGTCTCCTTGAGAGAACGCTGGAGCCGACTGCTCGAGATGTGCCGCACCTTGAGGCACCCGGTCGGAAAGCCGTGCCGCCTCTGCTCCAGCAGAGCCAACAGGCCAATAGAAAGAAGCAGCCCAACCAAGATTCTTGGGACATCTGGGGCTCGTATCAGCCAGACCGCTCCGGGGCCGATCCCTCCGATCCGACAGGCAGCCAGGCTGCGAAAGCACGGGAACCCTCGAACCCGAACAAACTCGTATTCGATTGAAACATGGAGATGCAATGATGACGCCACTCAAGATACTTCGTGCGCTTAAAACGCGTGTTCCTTCGCCTTTTTTCATGCTGCGCATGGCGGCTGAATATGTACCGGCCGCTGCTGCAGGCGCGGCGTGGACGGTCTTCTACAGCGGGCCAGCCGCGGCTCAGGTGACCGGAGGGACGGATCCTGCCAAGATGGTCCAGAATATCTGCACGTTCATACTTGGGCCCTTTGGACAATCACTGGCCGTGCTCGGGCTCGTAGCCATCGGTATCTCTTGGATGTTCGGTCGTGCTTCACTTGGCCTGGTTGCGGGTGTCGTTGGAGGGATCGTCATCATGTTCGGGGCCAGCTTCCTGGGCAAGGCGCTCATAGGCGGTGGCTGATGAGCGACCGGTTGGAAGTGAGCACCCTCTATGTGGCGGCGACGCGCCCGGCACTGTTTCTGGGGGTGCCGCTGACGCTGGCCGGATTGCTCATGATGTTGGCTGGGCTTGTTATCATTATCCTTCAGAACCCGCTCTACGAAATCGTTCTCGCGCCACTCTGGTTCGGAGCACGGCTGGTTGTTGAGCGTGACTATAACGCGGCAAGCGTCGTGCTGCTCTATTTGCAGACGGCCGGCAGAAGCGTGGACGGGCCGGTCTGGGGAGGCGCAAGCGTCAGCGCCAATCCGATCAGAGTGCCGAAACGCGGAAGAGGAATGGTGTAATGTTCGGCGCCAGCGGCCGGACCGAGAGGTCTGGCGAGATCTACCTTCCGTATGTTGGTCACGTAAGCGATCAGGTTGTCCTTCTGGAAGACGGATCGATCATGGCCATGGCACATGTGAACGGTGTGCCCTTTGATTTGGAAGACGCTGAGATGCGCAACTCGCGCTGCCGCGCGTTCAACACTCTCTTGCGCAACATCGCCGATGACAATGTCTCGATATACGCTCATCTTGTGAGACACAACGATGTGCCGGCGCCGGCGCCGCGCCGGTTTCAAAGTGCATTCGCTGGCAGTCTGAGCGAGGCCTACGAGCGTCGTGTGCTGTCGGGAAAGCTCTTTCGCAACGATCACTTCCTCACTTTGATCGTGTCCCCCCGCACCGCAATCGGCAAGATCGGCTTGCGGATTGCCAAGTCCCGCAGACGGAATGAGCACGATCTAGCCACCCAAATGCGGAGCCTGGAAGACCTCTGGCACATCATTGCTGGCGCACTCGGCGGTTACGGTCTGCGCCGGTTGGGCATTCGTGAGAAAGGCAACGTGCTCTTCACGGAAATCGGCGAGGCGCTTCGGCTCATGATGACTTGCCGGTTTCTTCCGGTTCCGATGGTTACCGGCTCACTTGGCGCCTCGATCTACACTGACCAGGTCATCTGCGGGAAGCGGGCGCTTGAGATTCGAAGGCCCGGGGATAGCTCCGTCGGATCATTGTTTTCGTTCCGTGAATATCCGGCGACGACGCGGCCGGGCATGCTAAATTCCTTGCTGTCCGCCAACTTCCCGCTTGTCCTGAGCCAGAGCTTTTCCTTCCTCACTCGCCCGCAAGCTCATGCCAAACTAAGCCTTAAGTCCAGCCAGATGACGAGTGCCGGCGACAAGGCTCTCACCCAGATCAATGAACTTGCCGAGGCAGAGGACGCACTGGCAAGCAACGAATTCGTGATGGGTTCGCATCATCTGAGCCTGTGCGTCTATGCCGACAGCCTCAATAGCCTTGCAGATCGCGCAGCAAGTGCCCGCGCACGGCTGGCCGACGCGGGCGCCGTTATCGTCCAAGAGGGCATCGGCATGGAGGCCGCATATTGGTCCCAACTTCCGGGGAACAACAGGTGGCGCACGCGCCCGGGGGCGATCACCTCACACAATTTTGCCGGGCTCGTCTCATTTGAGAACTTCCCAAGCGGTTCCAGTTCCGGCCACTGGGGCAATGCTGTTGCGCGCTTTCGCACAAACGGTGGAACTTCTTTCGACTACATCCCCCATGAGAATGACGTCGGCATGACGGCAATATTCGGGCCCGTTGGCAAAGGCAAGACGACGCTGATGACCTTTGTCCTCGCGATGCTTGAGCAAAGCTTGGTCGATCGCAATGGTGCGATCGTCTTCTTCGACAAGGATCGGGGTGGTGAACTGCTGGTGCGAGCCACGGGAGGGACATATCTTGCGTTGCGCAGAGGCGCTCCGAGCGGCTTGGCCCCTCTGCGTGGACTGGACAACACCTCCGCCTCTCGGGACTTTCTGCGCGAGTGGTTGATGGCCCTGATCGAGAGTGACGGCCGTGGTCCGATCTCGCCGGAGGAAAGCCGTCGGCTGGAACGCGGCATTGTTCGTCAGCTTTCGTTCGAACCCCCTATGCGCTCACTTGCGGGCCTGCGCGAGTTCCTATTGCACAGCCCCTCCGAGGGCGCAGGAGCACGGCTGCAGCGGTGGTGTAGAGGGGGGGCGCTTGGATGGGCCTTTGACGGCGACGTGGACGAAGTAAGGCTGGATGCCTCCATTACGGGCTTCGACATGACGCAGCTCCTGGAATATGAGGAGGTCTGTGCACCGGCCGCCGCATACCTTCTGCATCGAGTGGGCGCTATCGTCGATGGTCGTCGGTTCGTGATGAGCTGCGACGAATTTCGATTCTATCTACTCAACCCCCAATTCTCGGCCGTTATCGACAAGTTCTTGCTCACGGTCCGCAAAAACAACGGCATGTTGATACTCGCAACGCAGCAGCCTGAACACGTTCTGGAATCGCCTCTCGGAGCTAGTCTCGTTGCGCAATGTATGACGAAAATTTTCTACCCATCACCGACGGCGGACCGCTCTGCGTATGTCGATGGCTTGAAGTGCACTGCGCAGGAGTTCGAGGCAATCCGCCAGGGAATGGCAATCGGCAGCCGCAAGTTTTTGCTCAAGCGCGATAGCGGGAGTATTGTTTGCGAATTCGATCTTGGGCAGATGCGCGAGTACGTAGCCGTACTCTCGGGGCGGGCCAACACAGTGCGCTTTGCCGACCAGCTTCGCAACCAGCACGGAGACGCCCCAAGTGGGTGGCTCGACAAGTTCATGGCCCGGTACCATGAAGTTCAAGACTGACGGAGGAATATTCATGAAACTTGCCAAACTTGCAGTAACGACCCTTGCTGCTTCCCTTCTGCTTCACGGACAGGCCCGGTCGCAATGGATCGTCACCGACCCTGTAACAGAAACACAATCGACCTTAACAGCGATTTCCAATGCGGCGATCCTTGAGAGGTCAATCGAGACGCTCGCTACGACGATCGAAATGGTGACAATGCTAACCTCGTCATTCGCTGTCACGGGAGTGCTAAGCTCACTGAACCAAGGAAATCATTACCCGTCGAGCAATAAGCTGGAGGAGCAGATGTTTGATGCTCGGGCGCCAGCTTCGATTATCGCCCGTAACATTGCGGAGGACCCAAATCGGATAGTCACGGGCGACGATTCAGAAGCGAAACTGTTAAAGGGACAAATCGCTGGGGCCGCCAATGCCGCAGCTATTGCAGCCGACACTTTGGGCATGATGGACAAGCGCCTTAAGGATAACGCCGGCACGCTTGGTCAGCTTTCCCGCTCGGGAAATATTATGCAGGCCACCGTGACCAACGGTCTGGTCCTCAAGCAGATTCACGATGCGATGATCCAAAATGCCCAGGCCACGAGTCTGCTGACTATGGCCACTGCACAAGGGAGCCTTCACGCCGCTGAGGAGGCCGCCACGCAGCGTCGCGAACATCGGGACACCGCTCGCATTTTTGGCCCCCTCCCGTGAACGCTGAGTTCATCAGGCTCAGCTGCGCTGATCAGGGACACATCAGGCTCACGCCATGAATTTCAAAATTCCCGCGCCATTCACGACTATACACACGATCTTTCATGGGGCCTTCACGTCCGGGCTGCACAAAGTGCTTGAAAACGTCCAAGCGGCGGTCAGTGCGCCTCTGGTTGCGTGTGTCACGCTCTGGATAATAATCCAAGGCTGTCTGGTCATGCGTGGTCAAGTCGATGCGCGCGGGGGTATCTCGCGCGTAATCATGGTGTCGATTGTCGTCGCCCTTATCTTAGGGCAGGCCAACTATCAGCAGTACATTGAAGCGCTTTTCGACGAAACGATTCCGAGGTTGGCTCACGACATCAGTGGCAGCGACTTGCCCTTCATCGGAATCGCCCAGAAGCTCGACATCATGTTTGCTTCAAGCCAGTATGTCTTTCAGCTGATTGCTTCCGAAATTGGGCCTATGAACGGCCAGGACATACTTGCTTTCGAGGGAGCGCAATGGATTTTCTACGGCGCGCTGTGGACAGCGTTCGAGATCTACGATGCCGTTGGAATTCTGACGAAGGTGCTCTTGACGATCGGCCCCCTGGTCCTTGTAGGCTACCTTTTTGATCACACTCGAGACATAGCCACCAGATGGATCGGCCAACTGCTCTCGTACGGGCTGCTGCTTCTCCTCCTCAACATCGTTGCAACGATAGTAATCGCTGCCGAAGCAGTCTCGCTGGCAGCCATGCTTTTGATGATCAAATTCTCGGGCACGACAGCAGCCAAGATCATCGGGCTTTACGAGCTCGACATGCTTTTCCTAGCTGGTGACGCTCTGATCGTCGCGCTTCCGACGATCGCCAGCAGCATCGCCGGCGGCTCTTGGGGAGGTGCGAACCGACCTCTTAACAGCCTCAATCGCCACTTTGCCAAAACGGCGGGTGGTTAATCAATCGACAAGTTCGGTGCCAAAAACATGAAATATTGCCTACTTCTGTCAATCCTCGCTTTGGCCGCCTGCAAGACGAGCCATGGGCTTGCGACGTGCGCGGGTGCCCCATTCCAACTGAACGTGGGACAATGGGAAACCACCCCTGAGGATCTTCAGGTCGAATGCGCGGAAGAGCCAAAGTGAAATTTCCTGAACATGCCCTTCTGGTGGAGAGAGAAACGCTAGCCGCCCACTATAAGAAGGTGGAAGCGTTTCAAACGTCACGAGCGAAGTCTGCGCGGCGCCTGTCAAAGGCCCTGATCGCCTTTGCCGCAGCGGCGGTCCTAGGAAATGTTGCCCAGGCATTTACCATCGCTGCCATGGTCCCGTTGGCCAAGCTCGTACCTGTGTTCCTCTGGGTCCGGCCGGATGGGACCGTCGACAGCGAAGTGTCAGTCTCTCGACTGCCGGCAACCCAAGACCGAGCCGTCATAAATGCTTCGCTGTGGGAATATGTACGCCTGCGCGAGGGGTACACAGCAGATACAGCCCAATACGCCTATGACCTCGTATCCAGTTTCAGCGCGCCGGCTGTGCGACAGCAATATCAAGATTTCTTCAACTATCCGAATCCCACCTCGCCGCAAGTCACGGTCGGCAAGCGCGGCAAGCTCGAGGTCGGGCATATTTCTTCAAACGACATCAGTCCGGACGTTCAACAGATCCGTTACAAACGTACGCTTGTTGTCGATGGGCAGATGCCGATAGTGACCACCTGGACAGCTACCATCCGCTACGAGCGCTTGACGGGTCTGCCTGGGCAATCGAGGCTCACCAATCCGGGAGGTCTACTCGTCACTTCTTATCAAGGCTCGGAAGATAGCGTATCGAACCTGGGCTATGTGCAGCCATGACAAAAAGAGCGTTTCTCGCGCTGGTCTGTTCACTCTTCTTAACGATGGAAGCGTCCGCGGAAGACACACCACTTGCCGGCAAGCATGATGCGCGCATGCGCTACCTGGCTTACCGTCCCGACGAAGTGGTGCGCCTGTCTACCGCAGTGGGGGCAACGCTGGTTGTCACATTCGCGGCCAACGAGACAGTCGCAGCCGTGGCCGTTTCCAATAGCAAAGACCTGGCTGCGCTCCCGCGCGCCAACTATCTCTTTTTTAAGGCTAGCCGGATGCTCCCGCCGCAGCCGGTCATCGTGCTGGCCGAGAGTGAGTCCGGTACACGGAGATACGTCTTCAGTATTTCAACGAGAGCGATGCCAAAACTCGATGAGCAGCAACCTGACCTATACTACAGCGTGCAGTTCACCTATCCTGCTGATGAGGCTGCTGCTCGGAGAAAGGACGCAGAAAGGCGCTCGATTCTTGGTCGGGGCCGGGCGAAAGTGCTGCACGACGAGAGAGTTCAGGATTTGTTGAATCGGCCCGCCGCAACTACCAGTCCGGACGAAAGCAATTTTCACTACGTCGCAAAGGGCGATCGATCGCTGTCGCCGCTGCAAGTTTTCGATAATGGCTTTACCACCGTATTTGGCTTCGCAAGCAATTCCCGCATACCCTCTCTCTACATTATCAATCCCGACGGCAAGGAAGCCGCTGCCAATTACACGGTCAAAGGAGACTATGTTGAAGTATCCGCAGTCGCCCGGGAATGGCGTCTGAGAGATGGCAATACGGTCTTGTCCATTTTCAACAGGGCTTATGACCCTGTGGGACGAGCGCCAGGGACCGGTACAGTGACACCCGACGTGTGGCGCGTTTTGAAAGGCTCGGCCGATGAATGAAACCGGCCCACAGTCGGGACATGATGTCCATGCCTCCGGATCGATGGTCTCGGAGCCGGCCCGCCGGCATGTTTCGGGATTGCAGAAGTTGGCTGTCGCTGCTCTTGTTCTCATCTCATCTCTATCGCTCATCTGGCTCGGAGGTCGTCCCAGCACACAAGACGAGCCAACTCAGCCAAAACCTCCAACTGTCGCCGACGCCGAGCCATTCCGCCCCGTGCCGATTGAGATTGCTCCCGAACCTCCAGCACCCGTACAGGTGGCGCAGGCAGGAGATCCTGCGCCATCCACGCCGCCTCCGGCGCCAGCTGATCCGCCGCCGGAGGAATCACCAATTTTCGCCTAC
Organism: Mesorhizobium sp. M0293; assembly: GCF_040321735.1. NCBI lineage: Bacteria > Pseudomonadati > Pseudomonadota > Alphaproteobacteria > Hyphomicrobiales > Phyllobacteriaceae > Mesorhizobium > Mesorhizobium sp. M0293. The sequence continues at coordinate 5,399 of NZ_JAMYSA010000135.1, read as the reverse complement.
AGTGGCAGCGGTCAAATGCCCAACGACGGTCAGCGGAGCGAAGACAACCATAGGGATGCTCCCGCAACCTCGGATGAGATTTCAGACGCTGGCGATCTGTCGGGGCGATTGAAGCCAGATATACAGGAGCCGAGCCGGGCCACACTTTTGCCGCACCCTGATCTCGTGATTACTCAAGGAACGATAATTCCCTGCATTTTGCAAACGGCAGTCGACACAAACTTACCGGGTTATGTGAAGTGCGTCTTACCTAAAGACGTCCGCGGCGCCACCAACAACGTGGTGCTTTTGGATCGCGGGACGACCGTGATTGGCGAGATCCAGCGTGGTCTCCAACAGGGGGATGCGCGTGTCTTCGTGCTGTGGACGCGCATCGAAACGCCTGACCATGCCCTCGTTTCGCTAGCATCGCCGGGCGCTGACGAGCTCGGCCGCTCCGGAATGCCTGGCACGGTGGATAATCACTTCTGGCAGCGCTTTGGCGGAGCAATGCTCATGAGCGTCATTCAAGGCGCGTTTCAGGCCGCCGGTCAATACGCTGGCAGCTCAGGTGGAGGAAGCGGCATCAACAGCTTCCAGAGCAACGCCGGACAAGCCGTTGACACGACCCTTAGAGCAACGATCAACGTTCCGCCAACTCTGAAGAAAAACCAGGGAGATGCTGTATCCATCTTTGTGGCTCGGGATCTCGATTTCTCAGATGTATACGATCTTAGAGCGACCGCCGTGGCGCCAGCACCCCAACATCGTGAACGCCGGAGAGACAACAATGCGACCGGAGGCTGACCCTCAATTGCGTTTGCTTCTCAACCCTGTTCTGAAATGGCTTGAGGAGCCAAGGACCGAAGAGGTCGCTATCAACCGGCCTGGGGAAGCCTTTGTCCGACAGGCCGGCGTTTTCACGAAACATCCGCTACCGCTATCTTATGACGATCTGGAGGACATCGCCATCCTCGCTGGAGCGCTGCGCAAGCAAGATGTCGGACCGCAAAGCCCCCTCTGTGCGACTGAGCTGCCGAACGGAGAGCGGCTGCAGATCTGTTTGCCGCCCGCTGTTCCCTCAGGAACAATAAGCCTGACGATACGGCGTCCCTCAAGTCGTGTGACCGAACTCAAGGAAGTTTCTTCTCGCTACGAATACTCGCGTTGGAATCAATGGCGGTCACGAAAGGAGCGCCAAGAGCGGCAGGACGAAACGATTCTTCAGCACTACGACCATGGTGACTTGGAGCAATTTTTGCGAGCGTGCGTTTGCGGGCGGCTCACGATGCTGCTTTGCGGACCTACTGGAAGCGGCAAAACGACAATGAGCAAGACTTTGATCAACGCTATACCCCCGCAAGAGAGGCTGATAAGTATCGAGGACACGCTCGAACTTGCAATCCCGCACGAGAACCATGTCCGGTTACTCTATCCGAAGGACCGAGCAGGCGTAGGTGCGGTGACAGCCGAGCAACTGTTGCAAGCCAGCTTGCGCATGCGCCCTGATCGAATATTGCTTGGCGAGATGCGCGATGATGCTGCTTGGGCCTACCTTAGCGAAGTCGTCTCCGGCCATGCGGGATCAATATCGACGATTCATGGGGCGGATCCGGTCCAAGGCTTTAAAAAGCTCTTTTCACTCGTCAAGAGCAGCCCGCAAGGAGCTGCTGTGGAAGACCACACGCTTCTTGACCTGCTGTCGGCTGCCATTGACGTCATTGTGCCGTTCCGTACCCACGGCGACGTGTATGAGGTGGGGGAGGTGTGGCTCGCCGCCGATGCCCGGCGACGCGGAGAGACAGTAGCCGACCTTCTTAACAAGCACTAAGGCTAGAGCATGTCGGGGATCGGTAAGTGGTTTGTGATACGATGGCGTAATTTGTTCAGATTGAACGTCCACTTTGATTTGACGGAGGTGGATAATGGGAGGAGGACTGGGCGTAGACCTTCGGTCACAAGTCTGAAGTCTTGGGGCGCCCTGTCGGCGCGGCAAGCTGCGGCACGATTCGACTGGGTGTATCGAGCGCGTCCGCTGAATTGCGCGGGCGACGCTCAGCGAGCTGGTGCCGATGCCTGCCTCAAAAGCGGCATCGACACCCGGCAGGTCGTACCCTTGATTTACCTAGCCGCGCTCAATGAGCGTTTCAAAGCCGCCGAACGTGGTTCGGAATGACCGGTTGGTAAATAGGGAAGTGCCATACAGGGAATCCTCCTGGTATTGCCTCCAGGGGGTCCTCTCAATGAACAAAGCCGCAACCTGCCCTTGCGACCTCAGCTGGAGTTTGCGACGCAACCCATATAGGAGGATCGATGCGCAGAGAAATCGCAGGCAGAGTCGGTGGCATTGTGGGCTGGCCGACCGACGGTTTCAGCCCGTCAACAGGTCTTCACGTGTTCCATCCCCGACTATTGCAGGCGTGCGGCTTGCATGCTCCCGCGATCACCCATCGGAAAGAGCGTTACGAACACTACGAAGAGTTGCGCGACTTCTGCTGTCGCCCCGGTCTTACAGCGGACGGTGACCTGTCCTACCTTGATAGGACGTGAAATGCGAACGCTGCTCATTGATCATCATGTGGATCTTACGCGCGCCGTGCGAGTTGCGCTCGGGGATAGCGGTTTTGCCGTTGATGTAGTTGGCAACCTGGAACAGGCGTCGAGGGCATTTTGTTGCGCAACCTATGAAATTCTCCTGCTGGAGTTGGCTCTGCCAGATGGCGATGGCTTGGGCTGGCTGAGACAGCTAAGGAGCGACGGGCATTCAGTTCCAACCCTCATTATGAGTAGCATCAACGATCTCGAGAAGCGAATTGCAATTTTCAACGGTGGCGCGGACGACTTTCTGCTCAAGCCCGTCTCTTTCGATGAGCTCATCGCCAGAATGAGAGCCATTCTGCGCCGGTCGACACAGGTGACCGACCCCATCGTTGTATTTGGCAATCTCAATTTCGATCCGATCGGCCGACAGGTTTCCGTCTCGGGTCATCCTCTGAAGATCGCACGCCGCGAACTATGTATTTTAGAGCATCTGCTTATCCGTGCAGGCCGCATCGTGCCTCGTGCGCAGTTGGAAGATCACCTCTATTCGTTCAACGACGAGGTATCTGCCAACGCGCTTGAAGTCGGAATCTATCGCTTACGTGGACACCTGAGTAGGTCAGGTGCAACGCCACGTATCACGACCGTGCGCGGCATTGGTTACATTCTTGAATTGACTGAGGCGGCATCCGCATAGTTGGTCTAAATTGAAAGAACAGACTGCCTGCCCGTTGTCAGGTTGAGCTTGTGGCCATAATGGACATCGCGGCCGCCCTTGGTGATGGTGTCGGCATGCGGTTCGAACGGCTCTGTCGCAAACCTTTTTGTAAGCGAGCATGGCAAGAAAAACGCCTCAGCTGTGGAGGAGCACGTGATGTTCAAGGGCCGCCATTTCGACCAGTCGGTGATCCTGCTGTGCGTGCGCTGGTACCTGGCCTACACTCTGAGCCTGCGCGATCTGGAAGAGATGATGGCCGAACGCGTTGAAGGTCGACCGTGCATCGCTGGGTCGCCCACTTCTCGCCGCAGCTGCTGGAGCGCTTCAACCGGCGCAAGCGTGTGGTCGGCAGCAAGTGGCATATGCACGAGACGTACATCAAGGTCCGCGGCCATGGATGTATCTCTACCGCGCTATCGACATCCTCGGCGACACGGTCGAGTTCTTCTTTAGCGAAAACCGTGACCTGGTGGCGGACCAACGCTTCCTCCGCAAGGCGCTGACGTGCCATGGCCGGCCGGAGCGTATCGTCATCGACGGCAGCCAGACCAAATACGAAGCAATCCTTTCCTGCGACGCTGAAAGCCGGCTGCGGCAGCGATCGCGGGCGACCGCTGAAGCCGATCCGCATCCGCAATAGCCGGCATCTCAACAATCGGATCGAACAGGATCACCGGCGTATCAAGCGCCGCATTCGATCCATGCTCGGCTTCAAGTCGTAGGCGAGCGACGTGGTGATCCTCTCCGGCATCGAGATGATCCACATGATGGGCAAGCGACAGGCGAGGTATGCCTACAAGTCTGTCGATCGCTGTTTCGATATCCTCGCTGCCTGACGGACAGGCCGAAATGGCCGTTCACAACCCCATTTCCAGGTTTGCGACAGAGCCTTTTGTCGGCGTTGCCGGCTTCGAAGGGCCGGTGCGCGCCGAGCGCATCAAGATCACCCCCGGCCACCTTGCTGCGGCCACTCGCCGAGTACGAAGCGGTGGCCGGAGGGAGCTGGTGATGACGACCCTAGATCATGACCTGCTGATCGCAATCCTGGATCGGCTGAAGTTGACGGCGATCCGCGACCAGCTCGACACGCTCATGTCGAGCAAGATCGCGCAGTTCCCGTTTGTCCGCGAACTCGACGGCTTCGGCTTCGACGCGCAGCCATCGGTCTGCTTCAGCCAAACGTATTCATAGGTATGGGACAGGCCTTGCTATGTCCGCCACCCACGCCTGCTCCGAGGCCCTCCAGGGCAATGGTCTGAGACCTGGGCTCAAGCCCTTCGGCGAGGAGGATGAGACACCGCTGGAGCTCAGGTGCAAGCGCTGCCACGCCCGCTCCGAGGCCCCACAAGGCCGAAGCGCAGTCGTCGGGGTCACGAGGCCCCTCGGCCACGACGACGAGACGCTGCTGGAAGCCCGGTTGCAAGGGCTGCCACAGATGGCCTGAACCTGGATCCGCCTTTCTTGAGGCGTTGCGACTATCATGGCGGCGACACGCAGCTCTTGATTTGTGTGCGACATCCTCAGCAGATCCATCGGGCTGAGCCGCTCAACAATATCAACGAGAATGTCCAGCGGCAGATCAAGGATACTCAGAGGAGGAAACGCTTGATCTTGAGGCTCAGAGCGCGTCTGCTCCACTATAGAACAGGATGATTCACCGGGTCCTTCAACGCCAGCCGCCGGTCCGATGAGAGAATTGTCCCTGATATCACGCTCGATGGGGTTAAATGCCGAGATGGGCGCCTTGCCACGCTCCTCAATGCCCTCATGATTCACCGCCTATAGCTACCAACTGAATGAATCATCGTGATTGTCGCGCAGCGGAATCCTCAAGGATCGGGCAGTTCGTAGGGGGCGCCGCTTTGACCAGCTTAAGCCCGCGAATTGCTCGATCGGACAAGATCCTAATTCTCGACCATGCGGTGAGGCTCGAACGAGATCCTCGGGACGCCCTCCAAGTTGTCGATCATGTTCGGCACACAAGGAAAGGGCGGCATTGCTGCCGCCCTTTCCGCTGTAGGTTGATAGGGGCTGGATTAGAAATCCATGCCGCCCATGCCGCCCATGCCGCCCATACCGCCGCCGCCCATGCCGCCAGGCATGCCGCCGCCAGCCGACTCCTTCTTCGGAGCCTCCGCGATCATGGCTTCGGTGGTGACGA
>NZ_JAMYSA010000134.1:0-14530 GCF_040321735.1 Mesorhizobium sp. M0293 | reverse complement strand
ACACCACGCCGATGTCGCGGCGTGGGGGCATTGTGGTCCCGTGCAGGTGGGCGGTGACTACATTGCCGCCGATCTCGATTGTGCCAAAATCGAATTTCACAAGCCCCAGCAGTGCGGATGCGAGCGTGCTCTTGCCGCAGCCCGACTCGCCGACGAGTGCCAGTGTCTCGCCCCGCGCGATCTGAAAGCTTATGTCGTCCAAGGCCTTTATGGCGCCGTGGCGCGTGGGATACACTTTGCACAGGCCCTCCACGGAGACCAGGCGAACGGGCGGTGCGGCGTTCATGGTGCCTCCGTGACCTGCTGATGGCGAACGGCATGATGGCATAGCGCCCAGTGGTCCTCGCCAAAGGTCCGTGCCGGCGGATCCGCCTCTGCGCAGATGCCAGTCGCCCCGTCGCATCGGTCGTGAAACGCGCAGCCCGTCGGTATCACGCCAGGATCGGGCACATGGCCGGGTATTGAGACGAGATCGCGGGTACCGCGGCCAACTACTGGAACCGTACCCAGCAGCTTTGCCGTATAGGGATGGCGAGGCTGGTCGATCACCGCCTCCACGCTGCCCATCTCAACGATCCGGCCCGCATACATGACGGCCACGCGATCGCAAAGTTGCGAAACGATGCCGAGATCGTGTGTGATGAACACGACGGCAAGGCCTTTCTCATCGGCCAGGCGCCGCAGGAGCCAGACGATTTGTGCCTGAATGGTCACGTCGAGCGCCGTCGTCGGCTCATCGGCTATCAAAAGGCGCGGCTGGCAGGCGAGCGCGAGCGCAATCAGGGCGCGCTGGATCTGTCCGCCCGAAAGCTGGTGCGGGTACTTCTCAAGTGCAAGCTCCGGGTCAGGGATGCGCACGGCCTTGAGCTCGCTCAAGGCCACGGAACGCGCTTCTGCCCGACCGACCGGTCGGTGGCAACAGATGACATCGATCATCTGCCGCCCAAGCGTGAAGAACGGGTTCATGGAACGCATCGGATTTTGGAAGATCATCGCAACGCGGCTGCCGCGCATGGCACGCAGTTCGGACTCCGGCCGCTCAATGACCTCCTGCCCGTCGATCCTGATGCTGCCGGTGACGCAGCCCGGTGGCGGCACCATCCCAAGACAGGCGCTCGCGGTCATGGACTTCCCGCAGCCCGACTCGCCCACCAAACCGAGTACTTCGCCTGCGGCAACTTCGAAATCAACGCCGCGCAGGATCGAAGTTGATCGGAAAAGGCCGGGAAAAGTCACTCCGAGGCCGCTAACCTGAAGAACCGGATCGCTCATTCCCTTCGGCCCTGTTTTGGGTCAAGAATATCGCGGAGACCGTCCCCAACGAGATTGAGTGCAAGCACTGTTACGAAGATCGCCAGACCCGGAAACAGCGCTGTCCACCAGTGATCGAGGAAGTCGACCCGGGAATCCGCCGCCATCAGCCCCCACTCGACCGCCGGAGCCCTTGCGCCCAAGCCGATAAAGCTCAGCGATGCCCCGGCCAGGATCGCGTAGCCAAAATCCGCCGAGGCCGCAACGATGACCGGAGTCAGCGAGTTTGGCAGGACGTGGCGAACCAGAATGCTCAGATGCCCCAAACCGATCGTTCGCGCGGCGCCGATATAAAGTTCCTCGCGCACGCGCAGAACCGCACCGCGCATAATGCGCGCCGTTCCTGGGAACCATGAGACACCGAGCGCGATCACAGCGCTCCAAATGCCAGGACCAAGTGCAGCAATGATGGCGATCGGCAGAAGCAGCGGCGGAAAAGCCAAGAAGACATCTGCTACACGCATCAAAAGAAGGTCGGTTCTGCCACCGAAATACCCTGCCACAAGTCCGATGGGAACGCCGATGACTAAGGATAGAAGGACAACACATAGGCCTACGAGCAGCGATATCCTTCCTCCATGGAGCACCCTGGCGAAGATGTCCCTGCCGAAGCGATCCGTGCCCATCAGATGCTCGGCGCCGGGGGCCAAAAGCCGCTCCGACATCATGATTTTGGTCGGCTCATAGGGTGCAATCCAAGTGGCCAGCACTGCACATGAAACCACCACCAGGAGGATGGCCACGCCAAAAACGAACAGCCGGTGCTGTCTGAAGAATGCTCTTGCAAGGATCAGCCGGTCGGGCCACTCGATGACGTCGATTTGCATCATCATCTCCATTACGCTGTTCTGAGCCGGGGATCGACGACCGCATACAGAAGGTCGACGATCAGATTGACCAAGAGGTATATGCCGGCCAGAAAGAGTGTGGCGCCGAGCGAGGCGGGGTAATCATTCTGCGCGATCGACGAAACCACAAAGGAACCTAGCCCCGGCCAGTCGAAGACAGACTCGACCACAACGGCTCCGCCCAGAAGGTAGCCATAGGTCAATCCAATGACCGTCAGGATTGGTATGAGGGTGGCCTTCAACGCATACCGATAATAGATCACGGACTTCGGCAGCCCATAGGCAAACGCAGTCCGAATATATTCCTCCTTCAGAACCTCAATCATCATGTTGCGCGTGATGCGTGTCACGGTAGCAAGCAGCAGGATGGTCAAGGTGAGGAGTGGTAGCGCTATGTGTGCAAGAGCGCTCGTAAAACCCTCCCAATTGCCGGTAAGAGGGGCATCTATAAGGAACAGACCGGTGATCGGCCTGATAGGGTTACCCAAAAGGATCGAAGTATCCACGCGACCGTGGAGCGGTAGCCATCCGAGCGCGCCGTAAAAGAGGAGCTGCAGTGACATCGCCAGGATGAAAGAGGGGATCGCGACGCCGGCAACCGAGGCCGTCCGGATGACATTATCGATGACCGAGTTCTGCCTTACTGCGGAAAGGATTCCGATCGGAACGCCAATAAGCAGAACGAGCACCATCGCCAAGGTAGTGAGTTCGAACGTTGCGCCTAATCGCTCGCGTACCTCCAACAGCACGGGCCGTCCGGTCAGCAGGCTATTGCCCAATTCTCCACGCAGCACATTGCCAATGAAACCCAGATATTGAACCGCGAGCGGTCTATTGAGTCCGAGTTCGTCGTTCATCTTGGCGATCATCTCAGAGGAAGGCCTCTGCCCCAGCATTAACTCCGCTGGCGAGGGGGCAAGCACTCGGCTCAGGACGAACATTATAGTGACGACGCCAAGTACGACGCCAACGATCATCAACAGTCGCTGAACCAAGTGCACTGCCATAGCCGTGATATCCTCCCGCTACTTTCCGCCTAGCAAGACCGCCTATCTGCTCAGGCTGTAGAGGGAGATCCATTCGTAGGCGGGATTGTTGGCTTGTTCCATTCCTTTGATATCGGAGGAATAGGCTACGACCCGGTCAACATCGGCATAGAAGATGGCGACGGCGTTCCGCATAAGTCTGTCCTGGGCGGCGATATACGTCTTAGCCGCAATGTCTTTGTCGACACCTTCCAATTTGAAGCCTTCGCCTACCAGCCGGTCGTACTCTTCATCGTGGTAATAGGAGAAGTTCCAGACGGGCTTCTCTTCGCTCTTAAAGGCGCCCAAAAAGTCCTGTGGAGACGGATAACCTGGCCAACTTACCATCGCGTTCAGGTGACCGGTGGTTTCAGGAGATCGCGCCTTTTTGTTGTAGCTGGTGGCAACCGCCTCAAGCTCAAGCTCGACATCAAGTCCGACAGCCTCGGCGTTGGCCCGGAACAGCTCTATTGCATCAATCTGCTCTTGATTACCCGCGTAGTACAGCGCCTTTATCTTCCAATCCTTCTTAGGGACGCCCGATTCTTCAAGGAGTGACAGCGCCTTTTGTGGATCATATGTGCCCACGTCGTATGTTCCGTGACCCCACAAAGTAGATACGACGGGACCCACCGGCTTTATGGCGATGCCATGAAAGATGTCCTTCAATACCGACTCGTGATCCCAAAGAGATAACAGAGCTTGGCGGAATTTCAGATTGTCTGTTGGATATTTTTGCGTGTTAATCATATAGAATTGCTTGCGCCAGCTCGGAATATCTGCGACGGAAACATTTGGCAAAGCCTTGAGGCTCTCGATCTGCGTAGCGGGAATACGGGGGCAAATGTTTGCTTCGCCGGAGCGGATCATCTGAATGCGCGTCGACATTTCGGCCACATAGGGGTGAAGGACACGGTCGATCTGGCCGCTTTTCCATCCGCCCCAGTAATCTTCGAATTTGTCGAGGACGATCAGCTTTCCCTGCTGAAACTCTGTCAACTTGTAGGGGCCGGTGCCGATCGCATCGCCCTGGTTCAGCCATTCGTCGCCCTTGTCGATGCCTGCCGGGCCGATCACGAAACCACTTCCACCCGCCACGAGATCGAAGGCGATGACATCTTTGAAACGGAAGAGGACGGTATGCTCGTCCGGCGTGTCCACATGCTCCAGACTAGCAATTAGGTAACTATTGCCCTTCCCAAGATCACGCGTATATTCGAACGACTTCTTGACCGCCGCCGAATTCAGCGGCGAGCCGTCGTGAAACTTTACCCCTTCGCGCAATTTGACGGTCCAGGTCTTGCCACCCTCCGTGCCCTCCCAAGCGATCGCCAGTTTCGGCAGGACCTTGCCGTCCTTGTAGGCAAAGAGAGTCTCGTAAACGTTGCCTAGCACATAGGCTTCGGCCGCATTGGCAATGGCTGGGTTCATGTTCTGGTACGCTACGTCCCAAATCCAGGTCAGCGTGTTCTGAGATGCCTGCTGTGCGACTGCCTGCAGGCTGGACCAGCTCAGTCCAGCGATGGCAATGGACGAACCTAGGGCACACTTGAGAATTTCACGTCGATCTATAGTCATTGCAGTTCCCCTTTTTCTTGGTTATTCGATTCATAGTAAATTCAGAAGCTTGCCTACAACCAGCCCCCTCATTCCGCAGAGAGTTTGGCCATCATCTTCACCAGAGGGCCCTGGAAGTTGGGGTCGGGGTCGGGATCGCCCGTGTTCTCGAGGACGCTGAAGTAAACGACCACGATGCCGGTGTCCGGGTTTGCTAGCATGTATTGGCCTGCGTAGCTGCTGACCTCCGACTTGCGCCTGATGGTTGGCGTCGGCAAAGCCAACGCATCCTTGTAGATGCAGCATTCCGCGACCACGCCGTTTGTACCTTGCAGATATTGGTCTCAATCACGTAACACGTAACTACGTCGTGATTGATTTTGCCCCCTGCTTTAGATCCCCTTAGACCCATTTTTTCCTAGCTTAGCGATGGTTCCGAAATCGGCTAATATCAAATCTTCGGCGGCCACCTCCAAACTGATATGGGGAACTGCCTGCATTCCACCGAACACGCCGACTTACATATGGACGTTTAGGGCAAATCCTGCGCGCATAATCAGAGCCGTGCTTTCGGCACGAGCAGCGATGGTATCGTAGGAAACGACGATCGCGCAGGTTCACATTGAAGGGAAGCAGAGACCAGATAGCACGGGCCACGAATTCGATCGGATAGCGATGGTTCTTTTGGTCAGTGCACTCACGGTTATGTGGCGCGCTGCTACCTCAATTTCCTTACCGGTCAATCAATGTATTGAGCCTATGATTTGCTTTCTCTTCGCCCCACAATAAGGCGCGTAACCTTTTGCGCTTCGACGACAAGGCGCGATCCGGGAGGAACGACAGTCGTGGAAAGACCTGCGTCGACAATGAGCGGGCCATCCAGTTCGTCCCCTTGGTACAGGTCTTCGCTGTTGAAGATCCGCGTTTTCAGCCATTGGCCGCCGAACATCACATCGCGTTCGGTGAATTTCAGTTCTGTCGTTCGCGTGCTGGATGTGTCCGGGGCAACGCCATTTCCCATGGGAGCGGTCGCTACCAAGCGCAATGCGACGATCTCTATCGACGCATCAGGATGGGAATGACCGTAGCGCTGGTTATAGGCTTGATGGAAAATCTCGGAAATTTGGTGAACGGACGTCCCATTTTGCGGGAGTTCCACCGTGACAGTATATTCCTGCCCGTCATATCGCAGATCGAGAAGGTACTGGTAGCGTATCTCGGCCTTACCGCCTGTTTCCGCGTCCAAATGAGCTTTTGCCAACTCTGACTGTTTCTCAAATCTACGAGAAATCTCGCATTCCTCGACATCCTTTATGAATTTGTTGAATTGAACCGCGATATCGTGGCGCATGGGCGAATGCAGCATCCCCCATGCGGAGAATACGCCCGCGTGCGGCGGCACTACGACGTCAGTGATTTCCAAGGCTTCTGCGAGAAAGGCGGCGTGCATAGCGCCGGCGCCACCAAACGCGACGATAGAGAAATCCCGCGGTTCGATGCCCTGTTCGACGGTAATCCTGCGGATAGCATCGGCCATTTTGGCATTCGTGATGTCCAGTATGCCTTCTGCAAGCGTTTCCGCATCCATTCCAAGCGACTTTGCTACCCTCGTTAGCGCGGCCTCCGCCTTTGCACGGTCGATCCGAACTGTTCCGCCCAACTCCGCACGTGGCAAGAAGCGATTTAAGAACACTTGTGCGTCGGTGACCGTGGGCGCTGTGCCGCCCTTCCCGTAACAGGCCGGCCCCGGTTCGGCTCCTGCGCTTTCAGGGCCTACGCGGAGGCCGCCCGCTTCGATATAAGCAATAGAACCGGCGCCAGCACCAATGGACTCAATTTCAACAACGGGCATGATAATGTCCATGCCAGAGAGCGTCGTCTGATTGACAACCCGCGGCTTGCCGTCAACGACGAGACTGACGTCGAAGCTGGTCCCTCCGACATCCGCGCATATGACATTATCCGTGCGGAAAAGTTTTGTCATTTCCGCCGCTCCTATGATGCCTCCTACCGGGCCAGAAAAGAGGGTTTGAATAGGCTGTTTACTCGCCTGTTTGACAGACATCAGACCGCCGCTGGACCGCGTTACATAAAGCGGTACTGTAAGTCCTCCTTCTTTCAGGCGCGATTCTACGACTCCAAGGTATTGCCGAACCAGAGGACTGATATAGGCATCCGCCACGGTCGACGCCGTACGCTCCGCCTCGCGCCACTCACGTGCGACTTCGTGCGAAAGTGACACCGAAATTCCTGGGACGTTCCGCTCCAGAAATTCGCGAGCGGCAATCTCGTGGTCGGGATTTTTGTAACTGAACAGGAAGCAGACCGCCACCGATTGAATCCCGTTCACCCTAGCGTGTTCGGCCGCGGCTTGCAGGTCGTCCAGATTTGTTTCCGCTATTTCGTTGCCTTCGTAGTCAAGGCGACCCCCTATCTCCAATGTATCCCGCCGCCGCACAAACTGTTCGGGACGCTGGAACTTGTTGTTGTACATTTCCCTTCGCGGTCGCGATCCCCGCATTATGAAGAAGCTGTCGCGAGCGCCGGCGGTCGTCAAGAGCATAATCCTGCCGCCAGAATGAGATAGCAGCGCGTTCAATCCTTGCGTCGTTCCGTGTACCGCAAACTCGACCTCGGCGAAATCGTCGATGACTTGGCCAAATGCACGCAATATTCCGTCAGATAGATCACTTGGCGTGGTCGGATATTTCGCCGCAAGTAATTCACCTGTGCTCGTATTTTGAACGACCACATCCGTAAAAGTGCCACCTATGTCGGCGGCTATCCTGTACCGGTCTTTTTTAACAATGGTGCTGATTTTAGCCATTTATCCTGCCCTCGTATTACTTGCGACCGGTGAGCGTATTTGTAATCACCGCTAGAATGATGATGGTGCCGGTGACTATCTCCCGGAGATATGGTTCGAGGTTCATAATGTTGAAGGCGTTGTTTACGATCGCCAACAGAAACACCCCCACCACCGTGCGCCAGATGGCGCCGGCACCGCCGCCAATCGACGTCCCTCCGAGAACAACCGCGGCGATCGCCTGCAGCTCGATCCCGGAACCGCTGTTGGGTATGCCGGTGGAAACCTTCGATGACAGAAGGATGCCAGCAAGAGCAGCCGCAAATCCCGCAATCGCAAAAGTTGATCCCTTGATGATTTTGGTTCGGATACCCGAAAGAAGCGCCGCCTCCTCATTTCCACCGACGGCAAAAATGTACCGGCCATACTGGGTGCGGTGAAGCACAAGCGTGGAGATTAGCACGAAAAGGACGAAAGCAATGCTGGGATAAGTGATCCCGTAAACAGTACCTCGCCCAAGCGTAGAATAGGATTCTTCCGTTACGTTGATCAGGTATCCGCCGGACATGGCGATGCCGCAGCCCCGAATTACGATGCTGGAAGCCAAGGTGATCAGGAACGAATTCAACTGAAGCCTGGCAATAAGGGTTCCGTTGGCTAAACCAATCATCGTGCCAATCACTACACCCGACATCAAGCCGACTATCGGCGTCGATGCATTGGCAACAAGTGCGGCCGTAATTCCGCTAACTGCGAACGTCGCTGACACGGATAGGTCAAAACCGCGAGCGATGATCACGAACGTCATCCCACATGCAATGATCCCGATCCCGGCGTTCTGGTCGAGCAGATTGCGCAAGTTCCTGAATGTGAGGAACGCAGGTTCCACAACCGCAAGGAGAATGACCGCCAGTACCAAGGCGATGAGGATGGCGTAATCCCCCAGGAGGCTCAGCCCATAGTTCTTGAACCGCACTGGTCTCTCCAATCTCTCGATCTCAGCGGTTTGCAGAAATTTTTATTCTCACCTGTTTGAATGGAGATCGCTCTCGCATACGCCAAGGCATTCGCGCAGGATTGCTCCGATCTCGATTTCCTCGGCGGATTTTTCGCCAACGATGCTGCCTTCACGCATGATGTACATCCGGTGGCACAAGCCAACCAGTTCCTCGATCTCAGACGAGACGATCAGGATAGCCATCCCACGCGCCGCCAGTTCGGCGATCAGATTGTAGATTTCGGATTTTGCGCCGATGTCCACGCCGCGGGTCGGCTCGTCAAGCAACATAACCGATGGGTTGCCGGCCAACCATTTTGCGAAAAGCACCTTTTGCTGGTTGCCGCCTGAAAGGGAGGAAACCAAAGCGTCGGTAGATGTGCATTTGATGTTCAGGCGGCCGGCCCACTTGCGTATCTCTTCCGCTTCTTTCCCGCGGTTTACTATGCCGAAAGGACGAAGCTCACTAAAATTTATGAGCGAGATGTTTTCCGCGATCGAATGTTCGAGGAACAATCCCTGCTCGCGCCGGCTTTCCGGCACCATGGCCAAACCATTGCGCATTGCCGTGATCGGCGTATGGCGGCCAACTGGGTACCCGTCGATTGCAACCATGCCACTTTGAAATTCGTCGGCACCAAAGATGGATCGCAACACCTCAGAGCGGCCGCTGCCGACAAGTCCTGCTATTCCGACTATCTCTCCCGCCTTAACCTGGATGTTGATGTTCTCGAATTTGCGCCGTCTTGTCAGGCCACTGGTAGACAACTTAACCGAGCTAGTTGGCGGCGGGGCCTTCTTGGGCGGAAAGATATCGGAGAGGTCGCGGCCCAGCATTGCAGCCGCCAGTGACGCGTGTGTTTGATCTTTAGCCGGTCCCGTTTGCACGTGCTTACCGTTTCGAAGGACAGATACAGCATCGCAGCTTCCGAGTATGTGGTCGAGGAAGTGGGATACATATATAAAGGTCGTTCCGCGATCCGTTGCCAACCTTTTGACGACTTGGTGCAAGTGTTCAGTTTCGGTAGGAGTAAGGGAAGATGTAGGCTCGTCCAGCACGATCAGTCGAGCGTTTCGAGAAAGCGCCTTGAGTATCTCCACTTGCTGCTGGTCAGCGATACTTAGCGATCCGACCTTGGCTCTTCCGTCGAGCTCGAATCCAAGTTCGTCACGTAGTTGGTTGAATTCCCGAAGGCTCCCCCGGTTTCGTAAAAATCCAAGTGTCGTGTTCTCGCGCCCCAGAAATATATTTTCTGCGACGGTTAGCTTCTGACAGAGAACAAGTTCCTGTTGGACGACAGCGATACCGCGCTCAATCGCTTCACGTGGTGACGAGACCGGCGTGTCGTCACCATCGTAGATCACGCGTCCATCGCTCGCCTGGAGAATCCCGCCGACCAGCTTTCCCAGCGTCGACTTGCCCGCGCCATTCTCTCCGACGAGACCGTGAACGCTTCCGCCGCAGACTTCAAAGGAGACATTCTGAAGTGCGATGGCGCCCGCAAAATGTTTACTGACATTGTCGACAACGACTTGCATTGTATACCTCTAGCCATCCCACTTGGATGACCAGTCCGGATGGGTATTGAGATTTGTCTTCGTGGCGATTGCCGCACCGACGGGCGAACGCGTTTCCAAATCGATAATCGGTTCAAATTCTTGACCGCGCATGGCTGCTATCATGTTCTTGCCACCGAGATAGCCTTCCATGTATGGCAACTCCACATAGGTACCATACCAGCGCCCTTGGCGGATTGCCGCTACCGCTGTTTGCGTAGCGCCTAGGCCGATAAGTTGAACGCCCTCACCGCCTACATTCATACCTGCGCCCGTCAACGCAACCTCCGCGCCGGCCGCCGCCTGGTCGGCGAAAGAGGTGATTACGTCCAGGTCCGGATTCGATTGCAAAACATCCTGCGTCACCTTGAGCCCAAGTTCTCTCCCCCACAGCGTGTCTTGGGTGGAGACGAGCTTGATCGAAGGAAACTCCGCAATATGTTTATTGAATGCCTCGATCTTGGGCACGTCCTGGGCTGCTGACCGGCTGCCTACTAGCAGCGCGACCTTGCACGGGTCCCTACCCTGACAGGCTTCCACAGTGGCTTCCGCGAGCCGAAGACCAATGCTGCCTACATTATAGCCAACGAATGTCGTCATCCCCTTGACCTGGAACTTGTCGGTTGTCGTTGGATCGGGTCCTAGCGGGTATTCGAGCGAACCGAACTTGATGCCTGCTTTGATTGCCTCCTCGGCCGCAGGGACCGCCGAAGAATAGCCCATCGGCAGGATCAGCATCCCGTTGAATCGTCCAGAAGCGACCGCGTCCTGGATTTGGTTGAACTGCCTGTCTGCATCAAACGCACCGTCGAACAATTCAATTTCAACGTCGCCAGCTTCTTTCGCCGCCTCCTTTAGACCCGCTAGGCTAGTCAGTGTGAAGGCGTTGTCAGCCGCGAAGCCGAACAACGCAATGCGAATAGGATCGGCAGCATATGCTGGCCCGGATAAGGCCGCTGCGACGCCTGCCAAGGCTGCTATCTTATAGGTCAGATTCACTCGACTTCTCCTCCCGTCACAAAGGGCACCCTAAAGATAGCAGGGCCCCGAATGCCCGCTAATATCAAAGTTTCGGGGGCTATGTTGGAATTGGTATGAGCCATGTCGCCTCAAGTCTGGTTTCTTGCACACTGGATAGAACACTGAGCAGCTCCTATGCGATGCGGCTACTCAGTGTCGTGGCAATGAGCCAGATCGAACTGATCGGACACGAAGCGACGTGCTTGTCCATACGCGATTAAGGAAGCCAGGAATGATACGTGTGGGAATAGATGTCGGAGGAACATTCACCGATTTCGTATTGATAGACACGAAATCGGGAAAGGTCATGTACTTCAAGGAGCCCTCGACACCGCACGATCCGTCAGAAGCTATTGAAACCGGTCTGGCCAGCGCGCTGGCCAAACATGATCTGAAACCCGAAGAAATCGAATTCGTCGGTCACGGAACAACCGTCGGCACGAACATGGTCATCGAGCTTCGCGGCGCGGAGACTGGCCTGATAACGACTAAAGGATTTCGTGATATCCTGGAAATCGGCCGACAGATGCGCCCAGACGTATATAACTACCGGGTAATCAAGCCGATACCCCTGGCAAGGCGACAGTACCGGATCGAAGTCTCCGAACGAGTCGATGCTCGCGGAAACGTGCTGGTGGAACTCGACGAGGCCGAACTCCGACGCGGGGTGGAATACCTGGCCCGCGAGGGCGTGGAAGCCGTGGCTGTCTGTTTCCTGCACAGCTACTTGTACCCGGAACACGAACTGCGCTCAGAAAGCATCGTGCGGGAATTGATGCCGCGTGCGTTCGTTAGCCGATCAAGCGACGTTTTGCCTGAATTTCGTGAGTATGAACGATTTTCAACAACGACAGCCAATGCGTATTTGGGGCCGAAATTTGAGAACTACCTTGCTCGGTTGGTCGAGAGGCTGACGAAGTTGGGCATATCGGCAAAGCCCTACACGATCCATTCAAATGGCGGGCTGATGTCCATAGATACGGTTCGCCGATACCCCGTTCGAACCTGTCTGTCGGGTCCAGCCGCCGGGGTAATTGGTTCTGCCGTCATCGCAGCGCAGGCAGGGTACAAAAATGCGATCACTTTTGACGTTGGCGGCACGAGCACGGACGTATCGCTTATCAGTGACGGAACGCCGCATTTTACTACAAGTCGCGAAGTGGCATCATATCCTATTAAGACGCCGATGGTCGATATCCACGTAATTGGCGCCGGCGGCGGCTCAATTGCTTATATCGATAGTGCCGGTGCCTTACATGTGGGACCACGGAGCGCTGGCGCCGTGCCAGGTCCGGTCGCGTATATGCGAGGCGGCGTCGAACCTACGTTAACCGACGCTAATGTTGTCCTGGGTCGTCTTAACCCTGTCGCGATATTGAACGGGACAATGCCCATCGACCTCAATGGCGCGCGGAGGGTCGTCGAGGAAAAGATTGCCATTCCGTTGGGAATGAGTGTGGAACAAGCAGCCTATGGGATTGTACGGATTGCCGTCTCGAACATGGCTCGCGCCATCCGCTCGGTGACAACGCAACGCGGCGTCGATCCGCGCAAATATGCATTCATAGCCTATGGTGGCGCTGGGCCATTGCATGGTGTTGAGACAGCGATCGAATGCGGACTGTCGAGGGTTGTGGCGCCGAGGGAGCCCGGAACGATGTGTGCGCGTGGTATCCTTGTTTCCGATATCAGCCTCGATTTCGTTCAGAGCAAGATCCGCCCCTTCATTCGCGAATGCTGGTCGAGCATCACGTCGGAAATGGAAGTTTTGCGGGGCGAAGCCGAGCGCTGGCTGGCTAGCGAGGATGTGCCCCAATACCAACGGAAATATGAGAATGTACTGGAGGCACGGTACTTTGGACAGAACCACGAGGTGCAAATTCCACTCCCGAATCCTCTGCCAGATGCCGAAACCTTCTTGCGGGAATTCGAACATGCGCACCGCAAGGAATACGGCTATTCGCTCCCCGACCGTCAGATCGAGATAGTAAACTTTCGGGTCCGCGGATCCGCGCCATCTTCAGGAACGGCCAGCCACTGCCAGCAGCCGAACGGCAAGCTTGAAGCGGCCATCATTGGGCGGCGCGAATTCTTCGTCGACCCGGATGTAAAATGGGTGGATGCGGTCGTTTACGAACGCGACAGGATTCCGGTTTCGACGCGGATCACTGGTCCCGCGATTGTCGAGGACATGAGTTCGACCTGCGTGATCTTTCCCAACCAGGTCGCCTTTGTGGACGCTCCGGGGAACCTGATCATTGAACTGAACAAAGAGAGCGGGCAATAAGCAGATGACGAAGAAAGATAGCGGCAGCGCACCGGTCTCCGATCCGATTGCGATGGAAGTTTACAACAACCGCTTGATGACGATTGTCGAGGGAATGTTACATATCCTCGTGCGTTCATCCTTTTCCACGAATGTAAAGGAACGGCGCGACTGTTCTGTAGGATTGTTCGACGCTACCGGCCGGGTTCTCGCCCAGACAGTACACACTCCTCTGCACTTGGGCTCCACAGTCGGCGCGGTTTCCCATTTGCTGAAGGAGTTTTCGCCGGAGCAAATCAGCGAAGGCGACGCCTTCATGTGTAACGATCCCTATGTTGCCGGGGGTACCCACCTCCCCGACATCACTGTGGTCTCGCCGGTCTTCTACAATGGCAAGCTGTCGTTCTTTCTCGCAAATATCGCCCACCATTCGGATGTCGGCGGCGTGGTTCCGGGATCCATTTCGGGTACCGCCGAAACAATATTTGCAGAAGGAATTCGTATCCCGATTGTCCGACTGCGGCACACAGGCAAAGTGCAGAATGACATCGTTCGTCTCGTCACCCTGAATACACGTGATCCCAAGGAACGCGAGCTCGATCTGGGGGTGCAACTCGCAACGAATGACCGCGGGATCGTCATGGCTCAGGAGCTTCTCGATCAAATCGGAGATGATCGCCTTACGGCAGCAATAGCGGATATGATCGCCCATACGCGGCACCGCCTCCTCAATCAGCTCGCAGCGTTCACGTCGAAAGAGGCCGATTATGAGGCATTTCTCGACGACGATGGTATTGGCGACGAACCGGTAAGGATCGCCGTGCGGATATCCGTATCAAGCGGCAAATTACTATTCGACTTTTCAGGCACCGGTCCGCAAGCCGCAGGTGCAATGAATGTACCGTTCAATGCCCTGCAGGCGACGGTAGTGTATTGCGTCAAAATGATGATCGATCCGGGATTGATGCCCAATCATGGCATTTTCGACTGCATCGAGATTCAGACGCCCGGCCGGACGATCGTCAGTCCCGCACATCCCGCAGCGGTTGGCGCGCGATCGATCACTGCGAACAAGGTCGCGCGCGCGGTCATTGGAGCACTTGCGCAAATGCTACCGCAGGAGCGCGGTATTGCGTCGGGCCA
>NZ_JAMYSA010000133.1:0-14654 GCF_040321735.1 Mesorhizobium sp. M0293 | reverse complement strand
GGGGCGGGGCGCCTCCGCCCCCCCCCTGGGGGGGGTGGGGCCCCGGGTCGGGGGGGTGGGGGGGTTGCCGCAGAAGGCACCTCCAGAACGTCGAGCACTGCCGCGCGGACCCCACCCGACCGGGCTTCGCCCGGCCACCCTCCCCTCAAGGGGGAGGGAAACCCGCGTCCGGCCACCGTCAACATCTGCTGCGTCGGCGACGACGACCAATCCATCTACGGCTGGCGCGGGGCCGAGGTCGACAACATCCTGCGCTTCGACAAGGATTTTCCCGGCGCCACCATCATAAGGCTGGAGCGCAACTACCGCTCGACCGCGCACATCCTTGGCGCGGCCTCCCACCTCATCGCCCACAATGAGGGCCGCTTCGGCAAGACGCTGTTCACCGACCGCGACGAGCCGGAGGACGGCAAGGTGCATGTCCATGCCGCCTGGGATTCCGAGGAGGAAGCTCGCGCCGTCGGCGAGACCATCGAGACCTATCAGCGCCAGAAGCACAATCTCAACGACATGGCGATCCTGGTCCGCGCCTCCTTCCAGATGCGCGAGTTCGAGGATCGCTTCGTCACGCTCGGCCTCAACTACCGCGTCATCGGCGGCCCGCGTTTTTACGAACGCATGGAAATCCGCGATGCGCTGGCCTTCTTCCGCGTCGTCGCGCAAGGCGCCGACGACCTCGCCTTCGAACGCATCGTCAACGTGCCCAAGCGCGGCCTTGGTGAAGCCACCATCCGCCAGATCCACGACACCGCCCGTGCGTTGCGCATCCCGATGCTGGAAGCCGCCGCCAAGCTTGCCGAAAGCGACGAGCTGAAGCCGAAGCCGCGCGCGGCACTGCGCGAGGTCGCGGCCAATTTCGAGCGTTGGCAGAAGGCGCTGGAAACCACGCCGCACACCGAACTCGCCGAGACCATTCTCGAAGAGAGCGGCTACACCGACATGTGGAAAAACGACCGCTCGGTCGAAGCGCCCGGCCGGCTGGAGAACCTCAAAGAGCTGATCCGCTCCATGGAGGAGTATGAGTCGCTACGCTCCTTCCTCGAGCATGTCGCACTGGTCATGGACGCCGAGCAGAACGCCGGGCTCGACGCCGTCAGCATCATGACGCTGCATTCCGCGAAAGGTCTCGAATTCGAAACCGTTTTTCTGCCTGGCTGGGAGGAAGGCCTATTCCCGCATCAGCGCGCACTCGATGAAGGCGGCCGCTCGGGGCTGGAGGAAGAGCGGCGGCTTGCCTATGTCGGCCTGACCCGCGCCAAGAAGAACCTGCATCTGTGGTTCGTCTCAAACCGCCGCATCCACGGCCTGTGGCAGTCGACCATCCCGTCACGCTTTCTCGACGAACTGCCGGAAGCCCATGTCGAGGTCGCCGAAAGCGGCAACTCCTATGGCGGCTATGGCAATTCCTATGGCGGCGGTTCTTTTGCCTCTGGTCGCGGCGGCCAGGGCGCAGGACGGCAAAACCCCTATGGCGCCTCGCGCTTCGACAATGTCGGCGCCGACACCGAAAAGTCAGGCGCCTTCTCCAACACCTACGCGACGCCGGGCTGGCAGCGCGCGCAGGCCAACCGCACCGAGGCCACCGACCGCAACTGGGGCTCGCGCTCCGGCCACCAGGTCGAGCGCATCGGCTATGGCGAGACGGACAGCGGCTACGGCGCCGGCCGCACTTCGGTCAAGGGCCGCACCATCGACGGCGAGCTGGTCGCCAAATCCGTCGCCGACAAGCCGTCCGCCTTCAACATCGGCGACCGCGTCTTCCACCAGAAATTCGGTAACGGCAACATTTCCAACATCGAAGGCAACAAGCTGACCATCGACTTCGACAAGGCCGGCCAGAAACGCGTGCTGGATGGATTTGTCGCGGCAGTGTGAGCGTCCGCTTGTCCTACAAGCGACCATTCTCTGGCGGAAGCCCCTACTTTCGTCATCCACGGGCGGAGCAGGAGCGAAGCGACGTCGCGGAGACCCGAGGATCCATGCCGCGACCTTGGCCGAAGGGTGCAGCGGAGCAGAATTCTGCACCGTGGTGACGCGTATAAGTCGCGGCATGGATCCTCGGGTCTGCGCTGCGCCGCTCCGCTCCTTGCTTCGCCCGTGGATGACGAAGCGAAGGGCGTCTGCGCCAATAGTCAGGGCATGCGGTCCGTCAACGAAATAGCCCCTCACCTATACCGCGCCTGGTTCCACTTGTGGCCGAGCAGCGACAGGATGATGATCAGCCCGTTGAAGAACTGGACATAGAAGCCGCTCAGGCCTGCCGCCACGACGCCGGTCTGGATGAAGGACACGGTGACGGCACCGATCGCGCCGCCGACCACGGTGCCGATGCCGCCCCAGGTTGGGGTGCCGCCGACGAACACCGAGGCCAGCACCGGCAGGAGATAGCCGTCGCCGGCGGTCGGCCACCAGGTGAAGTTGATCATCACCGAGAAGGTGCCGGCGATCGCCGCCCCAATGCCGACGAAGACGAACACTTTCACCCGCACGCGCTTGACGTCGATGCCCATCTGCTGGGCGCTGTCGGGGTTGTCGCCGACCACCCTCACCTGCGCGCCGAAGCGATGGCGGTTGTAGAGCATCGCCGACAGCACCACAAAGGCGATGGCCCAGAATATCTGTACCGGAATGCCCAGCAGCTGGCCGGAGAAGATCGTGTAGGCCCAGCTGTCAGCAAGGCTGGTCAGCGCCGTCGACTTGCCCTCGTTGATGATCTGGATCAGACCGCGCAGCAGGAAATTCATGCCGAGCGTGGCGATCAGCGACGACAGCCCGCCATAGACCACCAGCGATCCGACCAGGAAACCGAGCAGCATGCCGGTAATCAGCGCTGCAATGATACCCAGGAACGGATCATAACCGGCCTGCACGACCAGCGCGAAGACCCAGGAGGCAAAACCCATCGTCGCCGGAAACGACAGGTCGATCTCACCGCAGGTGACGACGAAGACCAGCGGCACCACCACGAACAGCGCCACCGGCAGCGTGGTCAGCACCGAGCGGTAGAGGTACCAGGTGGTGAAGACGGTCGGGTTGGCGATGATGAACACCGCCATCATGATGATGAACACGCCGAGCGTGCCGAGCGAGGCGCGGTTGTCGAGGATGAAGCCGCGCATCCAGTGATCGGATGGGTGCTTCCACTCCTTCTGGGAATTGGGGCGGGGAATGCCGGCCGCCGGCTCGTGCAGATCGGGTTCCATGGTGTTGCTCATCGTGCTCTCTGCTCCGCGTCGCCGGCGTCATGCAGTCCGGCCAACCCGCCCGGATGCGCGACGTCTTCCATGAAATTGATGAGGTCTTCGGCCGACTTGACCTGGCTGCGGTCGGCGGTGAGCGCGACCTTGCCGCGGTCCAGCACCACGAAGCGGTCGGCGATGTCGAAGACATGATGGATGTTGTGGCCGATGAACAGGATCGAGCGGCCGCTCGCCCGCACCTGGCGCACGAAATGGAAGACCTTGGCGGTTTCGGTCAGCGACAGCGCCGTCGTCGGCTCGTCGAGGACGATCAGCTCCGCCTGCTTGTAGATGGCGCGCGCGATCGCTACGCCCTGGCGCTCGCCGCCGGACAGCTGGCCGACGATCGAATGCGGCGTGAACACTTTCGAGGTGAAGCCGATCTCGCGCATCAGCCGGCTCGCCTCCTCGATCTCCTTGTTGACCCTGAGAAAGCCCATGAAGCCGGTCAGTTCGCGGCCCATGAAGATGTTGCGCACGATGGTCTGCTGCACGGCCAGCGCCCGGTCCTGGAACACCGTCTCGATGCCGGCTTCGCGCGAGCGCGCCGCACTCCATCCGGTCACCGGCTTGCCGCGGATGAGTATCTCGCCGCTGGTCGGCTTGACCACACCCGACAGGATCTTGATCAGCGTCGACTTGCCTGCGCCATTGTCACCGATGAGGCCGACCACCTCGCCGCGGTCGACGCTGAGATTGACCCCGCCTAGCGCATAGACGTGGCCATAGGACTTGCTGATGTCGCGCAGTTCGATGAGACGTTCGGCCATCGGATCCTCGCTTTCATTGTCGCGTGCCGGCGTTGTCGCCGCGGTTCCGCCGGCCGGGCCGGATACCCCGGCCGACGGCTTGGGAGGTCAGCGCAGCGCCTGCTTGGCCAGCTCGGCGACGATCTCGTAATTCTGCGGCGTGACGAAACCGGCGCCGGTGTCGACATTCATCGGCGCCAGGCCCAGCACCACCTGCTGGCAAAGGCTGAGGATCGGCAGATAGCCCTGCAGGAACGGCTGCTGGTCGGCCGTCAGCTGCACCCAGCCGCCCTTGAACGCCTCGACGATCTGCGGACTGGTATCGAAGCCGAAGTTGAAGATGTCGCCCGCTTTGCGTCCCGCCGCTTGCATGTAGGTCGGGACATTGCCGAGCATCTGGCCGCCGGGATAGCCGACTGCCTTCACATCGGGATTGTTGAGCAGCGCCGCGGTGATCACCGGTATCGCCAGATTGGGGTCGGACGCCCATTCGCCGCTCGGCGGCGACGACAGCTGGATGACCTCGACGCCGGCCTCCTTCAGTGCTGCGACCGTGCCGCGCTCGCGCGCGCCGCGGGCCTCGTTCTCGAACGGGCCGATCATGATCGCCTTGTCGCCGGCCTTGAGCTTGCCGAGCTTGAACGCCTCGGTGCCGAGCGCGCGGCCCTGCTGCTCCTGCTGGGCGCCGACATAGCCGCCGCCGAATGCTTCCACCACCTTCGGCACCGGCACGTTCTGGTACATCATCTTGATGCCGTCCTTGTGCGCCTGCTCGGCCAGCGGCATGATCGACGCGTCGCCCGGGTGGCCCATCATGGCGATGCCGTTGGGCTTCACCGCGACGGCTTCGCGCAATTGCTGCACCATCTTTTCAACGTCCCACTGGGAGAAGATGTAGTCGACCTTCGGCCCGAGATCGGCCGCCGCCTGCTTGGCGCCATTGTAGACGATGGTGCCGAAGGCGTCGCCCTCAGCGCCGCCGACGAAGAAGCGGATGTGGACGTCCTTGCACCATTGGGCATCGAGCGCCTGCGCGGGCAAGGTGGAGATTGTGGCGCAAAGCGCCGTGGCCGCCGCCACGACGGTCGAGCGCAGAAGTGTCGTTCTCTTCGCGATGCTCATGCACGTTCCTCCCATTGTTTCCCTCGTCAGCCGAGGGGCTTTTGATGATTGCTGGCAGTACCACTTGCTTGCCGGCTCCTCTCCGGCCTGCTCTCACGCTGGGTTCGGCAGGTAGCTGGCGCCTCCCCGGCATTGCTTCAGATATTCCAGCGCCCGTACCTGCCCTGTGATCTCGAGATCGTCGCGATAGACCGGGTCGTGCCAGCCTTCGATGTCGATGGCGCCCTTGTACCCGGCCAGCCGCAATTCGCTGATCACGCGCGTCCAGTCGCTGTCGCCGAAGCCAGGCGTGCGCATCTGCACGAAAGGCAGCCGGCCGAACACGCCATGCTCGCGGATGACGTCCCAGCGCACCGTCGCGTCCTTGCCGTGGACGTGGAAGATGCGCGGCGCCCATTTGCGGATCTGCGGCATCGGATCGATCAGATAGACAAGCTGGTGGCAGGGTTCCCATTCGAGGCCGAGATTGTCGTCGGACACTTCGTTGAACATCAGCTCCCAGGCGTCCGGATTGTGGGCGATGTTCCAGTCACCGCTGGCCCAGTTGCCGTCCATCGCGCAATTCTCGAAGGCGATGCGCACGCCTTTGTCGGCGGCGCGTTTGGCCAGCGGGCCCCAGACCTCCTTGAAGCGCGGCAGGCTGTCGGTCAGCTTCTTGCCGCGCAGGCGCCCGGTGAAGCCGCTGACCATCGACGCGCCGAACAGATGCGCATTGTCGATCACCGTTTCCCAGGCCTGCAGCACGCCGCGATCGACATCGCCGCTCTCCAGCGGATTGCCGAACACGCCAAGCGAGGACACCGTGACATCGGCATCGCCGATCGCCTCGCGGATCTGGCCGGCGAGCCGCGGCAGGTCCTTGCCGCCCAGCGTCTGCCAGAAGAAGGGCTGGATGCTCTCGAATCCGAGCGGCAGGATCGCCTTGATGTAGGCCGCCGGATCGTCGAGGTTGGCCCGCACCATGGTGCCGATCCGGATGTCGAGAAGCGGGTTTGGCATCATTGTGCGTCCTCTGCGATTGCCACGCGGCGTCCGGTTTCGGCGCTCTCGATGGCGCCGAAAACCATGGCCAGACTCCTGATGTTGTCGGCGCCACGCGTCTCCGGCTCTGTGCCGGTCTCGATGGCGTGCATGAAATCCCTGATGATGCCGAGATGGCCACCGATGCGGTCGGCCGGATCGAGCGACGGCACTTCGATCGGCTGGGTCTTGTCGATCAGCCCATCGCGGCCCGACGCCACCACCTCCGCCTTCAACGCATCGTTGCCGTCCCAAATGAGGCTGCCGCGCTCAGCGACGATGCGCCAGCTGCCTTCCCAACTGGTGCGGAAGCCGTCGGCACACCAGGAGCCGGCATAGGTGAAGACCTTGCCGCCACCGAGATCGAAGACGGCGCTGGCCGACGATCCCTGCCGGTACCAGGAATTGGCCGGCTCCCATTCCCGGCAATAGACGCCGGCCGGCTCGCCGGCGACCATGTAGCGGGCGGCGTCGAATGTGTGGATCGCCATGTCGAGCAGCAGCACATGGGCCATCTCCTCGCGAAAGCCGCCGAAATGCGGCGCGACGAAGAAGTCGGCATGGATGCTGGTCGGCGCACCGATGGCGCCGGAGTCCAGAAATCTCCGGATGCGCCTGACATTAGCGACATAGCGGCGGTTCTGGACGACGGCATGGATGCGTCCGGCCTGGCGAGCCGCCTCGACGATGGCCCGCGCATTCTCAGGACTGTCGGCGAGCGGTTTTTCCGTCAAGAGATGGCAATGATGGGCAAAAGCGGAAAGCGCGACTTCGCGCCGGGCAGCGGGAACCACCACATCGAACACCGCCTGCGGTTTGGTCTGGCCGAGCACGGCGTCGAGACTGGTGCCTATGACGACATTGGTGAGGTCGTATTCACGCGCCCTCGCCCGCGCCCTGTCGGCGTCGAGATCGACAAGGCCGACAATGGCCAGCCCGTCGATCTGCCGCACGGCATCGAGCCAGGCTTTGCTCATCGCTCCGCAGCCGACCAGGACGACATCGATCATCCAGCACTCCTCCCTCTCGGTCCCTCCAGACCGATCGTCACGGCATTCACGGCAAGACCGTAAACGTTTTTCCGTAAACGTTTACGAGAACACACCCGAAGGCGTAGAATGTCAATTGGCCGCTCGTGAAAATCGTCTTGCGCCTTGGCCTGAGCGGCTACCGGTGCTAGCCAAGCAAGGGGGAGAACAGTCATTTGGCATCCAGCATTCACGACCTTGCCCGTCACCTGAACATTTCGATCGGCACGGTGTCGCGCGCGCTGAATGGCCGCGCCGACGTCAATGCCGACACGCGCAAGCGCGTGCTCGAGGCGGCCAGGACGCTCAACTATTCGCCGAACCAGTCCGGCCGCAGTCTCAGGCAAGGCGCCACCCATTCGATCGCCTTCATGCTGCAGCCGCATCCGGGCGACCAGCAATATGGCGAGCCGTTCTTCATTCCGTTCCTGATCGGGCTGCAGGCCAGACTCGCCGAAAGCGGTCTCGACCTGATCGTGGTGATGGGCGCGCCCGGCGACTACCAGCAGGAGCGCCTGCGCCGCGTCGTCGAGACGCGCCGGGCCGACGCAGTGCTGCTGGCCTGGACGCGGCGCGAGGACGAGCGCATCGATTATCTAACCCAGGTCGGCTTTCCGTTCGCCACCCTTGGCCGCAGCCGCTCCGGAGACAAGTCCTACCCGTCCCTCGACCTCGATTTCGAAAAGGCTGGCGCTGACGCCGTCGACCGCCTTGTGGCACGCGGCCACCGCCGCATCGCCGCCATCCGCCCGTCGCTCGATCTCAACTTCGGCTATCTGTTCCTGGCCGGCTACCGCAAGGCCTTGCGGCGGCACGGCATCGAGGTCGACCCTGAACTGATCGCGTCCGGCTTCATCAACGAGGCCGGCGGCTACGAAGTGACGCCGCAAGTGATGCGCTCGAAAGATCCGCCGACCGCCATCATCTTCAACAATGACGCGATGGCGCTTGGCGGCTGCAAGGCGCTGGCCGAGATGGGCATCAGGCCGGGTCACGACATGGCGGTGACCGTCATCGTCGACACGCCGCTCTGCCGCTACTTCTCGCCGGCGCTGACCGCCTTCCGCCCGGCGCTGGAGCCGATGGGACAGCGGCTCGCCGAAATGCTGCTGGCCTCGATCCCGGCCTTCGCCGGCCCGGAAGGTCCGCGGATCATGCGCGAAGTCTGGCCGCTGGAACTGGTCGCACGCGACAGCGACTAATTGAGGCGAAACCCGCAGCCGCGTCGGTACGAGCTGATAGGCCTCAATCCACCTTCTTCTCGCCGGCTTCGCCGCGTTTGACGATATCGCCCGTGGTGAACAGAATTTCCTTCAGTTCCGCCCGCCAGTCCTTATTCTGGCGCAGCAGGAATTCGAGATCCATGCCGAAATGCTTGAATTCCTCGCCTTGCGCGTTCTCCATGATGGCCCGCGCCTGCGGGTCTTTTTCCACCGACATGCGCTGTTCGTACCAGCCGATCGCTTCCGCTTCCTCGATCAGCGAGGCGATCATGCGGGCAAAGGTCCGTACCTTCTGCGACAATTCTTCAGGCGGTTCGTGATACTGGTCGAATCCCATGTCGTCCTCCGTTGGCCATTCCCATGAATGCCCGGGAATGCCGCCGGTTCCGCATCATCGCTGCAATTCCATCCCTGTCACGACACTGGCGCAGCCCCGCCCTCTTCAGTGCGCCGGGCGATGAACTCGTCCAGCACGCCTGATGTGGCGGCAGCCGAAGCCGGCGGCTCGAAGTCGGCCAGCGCCCGTCTCCAGACACCGGTGGCGCGCTCGCTTGCCGTCTTCGAGCCGCTTTGCGTCCAATTGCCGAAATTCGACCAGTCGGCCACCAGCGGTTCGTAAAAGGCGGTGCGGTAGCGCGCCATGGTGTGGCCGGCCGAGAAGAAATGCCCGCCCGGCTGCACTTCGGCGATCGCCTCGAAGCCGATCGAATCGCTGTCACCCGGCGTCGCGGCACAGAGTTCCGCCACCGTCTGCAACGCCTCAATATCGGTGACCAGCTTCTCGAAGGAGACGCTGAGGCCACCTTCCAGCCAGCCGGCGGCATGGATGCACATCGTCGCCCCGGCCAGCACCGAGCCCCACAGCGCGAACTGCGTCTCGTGCGCGGCCTGCGCGTCCGAGATGTTGGCGGCACTGCCGCCGCCGGACCGCCACGGCAACCCCGTGAAGCGCGCCAATTGCCCGGCCCCCAGCGTTGCCTTGATATGCTCTGGCGTGCCGAAGGCCGGCGCGCCGGATTTCATGTCGACATTGGAGGAGAATGAGCCGTAGACGACCGGCGCACCAGGCCGCACGATCTGCGCCAGCGTCAGCCCCGCCAGCGCCTCGGCATGCTGCAGCGTCAGCGCGCCGGCGACCGTGATCGGCGCCATCGCACCCGCCAGGCAGAACGGCGTGATGACGGAGACCTGGCCTGCGCGGGCGAAATCGATGATGCCTTGAGCCATCGGAATGTCGAGTTGGCGCGGCGAATTGGTGTTGATGACGGTATAGCAATGCGCGTTCGCCAGAAATTGGTCCTGCGACAGGCCGCGCGCCAGCCGCAGCATCGCAAAACCGTCCTCGACCTGCGGCGTGCCGCGTGCGAACACGAACGGAAACTTGTCCGACAGCGTCAGCTGCGCGCGATTGACGGCATAGTGGCGAAAGCGGTTGTCGACATCCTGAGGCTCGATACAGGGTCCGAGCATATGCAGCACATCGAAATGCTGCACCAGTCGTATCAGGTCCTCGAAATCGGCGAGTGTCCCCGGCCGCCGGCCGCGTTCGAGGTCGGTGACATTCGGCGCTCCGCTCCCGGCCAGGAACGCCATCGAGCCAAGTTCGAGCGTCAGATCGCGCGCGCGGGAACCGGCATGGGCGTGAATCGACTTCGGCGCCGAGGCCAGTGCCGCCGTCACCATGTCACGCCCGATGCGCACCATGTCGGTGGCGGGATCCACGAGCGCGCCGGCGCGCTCGAAAAGCTCACGCGCCCGCGGCAGCAGCACCTTGATGTCGAGCTCTTCCAGCACCCGCAGCGCCGTGTCGTGAATGGCGGCGACCTGATCGTCCGAAAAAATCGGCTGCGGCAGGAACGGATTCTTCAGCGAATGGTAATTGGGCCGGCGGCTGCTTTCGCTGCCGGCCTCGCCCGTGCGTCCACGCCGGCGTTCGCGCCTGCTGTCCCGTGCCGCGTCATCGACCATCAGAAATCCTCCTCATTGCCGCATCGCCTTGCCCAGGGGATCGTAGGGCGAGGCCGCGATGACACGGGCCGGCCGCTCCTCACCCACGACATGCACCGAAACCGCGGTGCCCTCGCCCGCGAAATCGCGGTCGACAAGCGCCAGCGCCAGGCTCTTGCCGACCGTATAGCCATAGCCGCCCGACGTGACGAAGCCGACGCGCCGGCCCTGGTGCCAGATCGGCTCGAAGCCGCTGGCGTCGGCGTCGAGCGCATCGACCTCCAGCGTCACCAGGCATTGGCTGCTGCCGGCCTCCCGCTGTTTCAACGCCGCTTCGCGACCGGTGAAATCACCCTTGCCGAAAGCGATGAAGCGGTCGAGCCCAGCCTGATTGGGCGTATACCCTTGAGTGAATTCACGCGACCAGATGCCAAAACTCTTTTCCAGCCGTAGCGTGTTGAGCGCATAATAACCGATTTCGGCAAGGCCGAGATCCTCGCCGGCGGCCAGCAGCGTTTCACGCAGTGTGGCATGCATGGTTGCGGGGCAACTGATTTCGAAGCCGAGTTCGCCCGCGATCGACAGCCGCGCCACACGCGCCTGCACCATGCCGATGTCGAATGCTCCACAAGCCATGAATGGCAGTGCTGCACCGGAAACATCCTGATGCGTCGTGCGCTCCAGGATCTTGCGCGCGTTCGGCCCGGTCAGCAGGAAGCCGCTCATTGTGTCGGACAGGTCGGCGACGGTGACACTCTCCGCCGCATGAGCCTCGAACCAGCGCATGTGGAATTCCCTGAGATAGTAGGAGCCCATCAGCCAGTAGCCGCCGCCCCAGTTGAAGACGGTGAGATCGCCCTTCAGCCGTCCGTCATGGCCGAGCATGGGCGCCAGCCTCGCCTGTCCTGCTTTCGGCAGCTTGCAGGCGAGCAGCCGGTCAAGCCATGCTTCAGCGCCGGGCCCGGACACCGCATAGCGCGAATAGGCCGAGATATCGACGAGACCGGCGGCACTCCGCACCTGCAGCGCCTCGTCGCCGACGATGTCGAAGGCATTGGAACGGCGCAGCGTCGTGTTCTCGGTAAACCCCATCGGCGCGAAATAGGCCGGGATTTCCAGCCCCCATGAGGCCGTCCATTCGCATCCCGCCGCGCTCATGCCGTCATAGGCGCCGGGGCGTTTCAGCGGCCGGCCGGCCGGCAGCCGCTCATTGGGAAACGTCATGACGAAGCGTCGCGAATAGAACTGACGCGTCGTCTGCCTGAGATATTCCCGGTTGGCGGCAAAGGCGCCGTAACGAGCGATGTCCATACCGAAGATGTCAGCCTGCGGTTCGCCGTAGATCATCCACTCGGCCAGCGACTTGCCGACGCCGCCGCCCTGGCTGAAGCCGGCCATGACGCCGCAGGCGACCCAATAGTTCTTCAACCCGCGCACCGGCCCGACGATCGGGTTGCCGTCCGGCGTGAAGGTGAAGGCGCCGTTGACCCATTTGCGGATGCCGGCTGTCGCCAGGCAAGGAAAGCGCTCATGCGCCTTGGCGAGTTCGGGGCTGATGCGGTCGATGTCTTCCGGGATCAGCTCGATACCGTAGTCCCAAGGCGCGCCATCCATGTTCCAGTGCTTGGGGTTCTGCTCGTAGACGCCTAGCAGCACGCCCTTGCGCTCTTGCCTGAGATACGAAAAGCCGTCGAGATCGACGGCAAGCCCAAGTTCCTTGTCGAGAGCGGCAACCTCCGGAATGTCCTCGGTGATGAAATAATGGTGCTCCATCGGCGTCACCGGCAGGTCGACGCCGGCCATGCGGCCAAGCTGCTTTGCCCACAGCCCGCCGGCGTTGACGACATGCTCGGCGATGATGGTGCCTTGCTCGGTGATGACATCCCAGCGGCCGTCAGCGCGCGCCTTCAGCTCGACGACTCGATTGCGGAGGATGACGTCCGCGCCGCGCTTTTTCGCGGCACCGGCATAGGCGTGCGTCGTTCCGTAGGGATCGAGATGACCCTCGTTGGAATCATAGAGCCCACCGAGCACGCCAGCGACGTCGACGATCGGACAGATTTCCTTGATTTCTTCCGGCGTCACCAGGCGAGCGGTTTCGATGCCAACCGACTGGAAAACCGCCCACGCCGATTTCAGCCACTCCCAACGCGCCGGATCGCTGGCGATGTTGACGCCGCCGGTCATATGCAGGCCCGCATTCTGGCCGGATTCAGCTTCGAGTTCACGGTAGAGCTTGATGGTGTAGTCCTGCAGCGCCGCCACATTGGCGTCGGCGTTGAGCGCATGGAACCCGGCCGCCGCGTGCCAGGTCGAACCGGCCGTCAGTTCGGCACGCTCGATCAGCGCCACATCGCTCCAGCCAAAACGCGTCAGGTGATAGAGGACCGAGGCCCCGACCACGCCACCTCCGATGACCACTGCGCGGTAGTGCGACTTCAAGGCTTCCCCTCCACGGTTAGTCCGAAGGCTGGACCATATATGTACTGTACATAAGTGTCCAGTGCCGTGCGAGCTCACCGCTTTTCGCCAACCAGAGCCGCACGAGGTGATCAATTCTTTCCGTCAAGCACATGTTTTTGTCGTCGCCTGGAGAAGACGGCGGGCATGCATCGTGCGCTGTCACGCAAGCATCATGTTCGCGCCGTAGACCGCGTTTCGGGGAGGCGCGCGCGGCATCGTCGATGTCGCACCTCTTTCAGCTTTTTTCGTCCTGCGGCCGCTCCGGCTTGTCACAAAGAGGATTATCCATGAAACACCTGTACCGAACCGCGTCGCTCGGCGTCGCGCTGGCCTTGTTCACCGCCTTGACGCCGGCGCTCGCCGACAGCACCGCGACCGTCGGCGGCCTCGTCAACAAGGGGCTGGTCGGCGTCGGCCGCATCCCGGCCGCTCAGCGCGACAAGTTCGGCGAGACGTTCGGCTCGGGCTCCGGCATGGCGATCGACACATCAGGCTGGACGCATGACGCCGCCGGCTACAAAGGCTCGCTCTGGCTGCTGCCGGACCGCGGCTACAATGTCGTCGGCACCACCGACTACCGACCGCGCCTCAATACGATCGGCGTCGAGTTTGCCCCGGTAGCTCCAGGTGCCGCACCCGCCGCCGGCCAGGAGCAGACGGGCGTCAAGGCGACGCTTGCCGACACCATGCTTCTCACCGACGACAAGGGCGCCGACGCTACCGGCCTCGATCCGCTCAACGGCGTGCGCGCGGCAAGCGGCCCCATGCCGATCCTGCCCGAAGCCAATGGCAAGCTGGCGCTCGACAACGAGGCGATCGTGCGGCTGCCCGACGGTTCGATGTTCATCTCCGACGAATACGGCCCGAACATCTACCGGTTCTCCGCCGACGGCCATCTGCTGTCGGCGACCCAGCCGCCCGCCGCTCTCGTGCCGATGCGCCACGGCGCGCCGAACTTCGCCTCGGATAATCCGGGTCCGGGTGCCGCCGAGCCCGATCCGAAGGATCCCGATACCGGCCGCCAGAACAACCAGGGACTCGAAGGCATGGCGATGACGCCTGATGGCAAGTTCCTGATCGCCGTGCTGCAGTCCGCGCCCCGGCAGGATGGCGGCGATTCGCCCGCGACGCGCCAGAACACCAGGGCGCTGGTCTACGACGCATCCGACCTCGGCCATCTCAAGCTCGCGCATGAGTATGTCGTGCCGCTGCCGGTGTTCAAGGATGCCAAGGGCAAGACCAAGATCGCCGCGCAAAGCGAGATCGTGGCGTTGTCGGATCAGACCTTCCTGTTGCTGGCGCGCGACAGCGGCAACGGCCAGGGCCTGAAAGGCGACACCTCGCTGGTGCGCCAGATCTTCGTCGTCGACGTCTCGGCCGCCACCGACATCGCCGGCGGCGCCTTCGATGCCGCCGACAAGCCGATGGCGCCCAAGGGCGTGCTCGACCCGTCGGTGACGCCGGCCAAGCTGACGCCGTTCATCGACATCAACGACAGTGCCGAACTCGGCCGCTTCGGCCTGCACAATGGCGCGCCGAACGACAAGAACAACCTGTCGGAGAAGTGGGAGGCGATGTCGGTGGTCAGCGTTCTCGATCCGAAGCTGCCCGACGACTATTTCCTGTTCGTCGCCAACGACAACGACTTCCTCGCCCAGGACGGCTTCCAGGTCGGCGCGCCCTACAAGGCCGAGGACGGCGCCGATGTCGACACCATGTTCCTGGTCTATCAGGTCACGCTGCCGGGCCTGGCCAAGAAGTAACGACAACACGAAGGGGGGGGGCCCCGGGGCCGGCGGCCGCGCCGGCAGGCGTCGGGCCCCGCCACAGCGCCCCGAACGCGAGAGTAGTAGAAGAGACCAC
>NZ_JAMYSA010000132.1:0-14713 GCF_040321735.1 Mesorhizobium sp. M0293 | reverse complement strand
CGGCGAGGCCGTAATAGCGATGCCGGCCCGGGCTCGCCACGGTCAGCAGCCCGCCTTCCATCAGTTTGCCCAGATGCGAGCTGGCGGTCGGCAGCGAGACGCCGGCCTCAAGCGCCAGTTCGCTTGCCGTCAAAGCCGTGCCGCCCATCAGTGCGTTGAGCATGTTCGCCCGCGCCGGGTCACCGACCAGGCTGGCGATGCGGGCGATGTCGGGTCCTTCGCGCATAGTTCGTTCCCCATCGAAGCATTCATGTCAGATAACCACTATTCTCCGATCAGATCAAGGAGACGACAATGACCGCACGAACCGCTTCCCCCCCAGCACCGCTTCCCGGCCGTCAATCGTTCCCGTTCGTCACCTGGCTGCGCACGCGGCTGCTGGCCCGCTGGTATGACCGCCATTTGCAGCGTCTCGACCTTGCCGAGATCGACGATCATCTGCTGCGCGACCTTGGCCTGACACCGCAAGACGTGCGCCGCGAATGCGCGAAATCCTTCTGGCAGACCTAGCAGGCCGGGCAACACAATGTTTCGACGCCGCTCGAACTATCGACGCAGAAACCCAAGGAGACCACAATGACCATCACCTGCTTCATCCGCTACGAGATCGACCCGTTCGGCAAGGCGGCCTTCGAGGAGTATGCGCGCAACTGGGGCCAGGCCATTCCGCGCTGCGGCGCCGATTTGATCGGTTATTACGCACCGCATGAGGGCTCGGCGACGACCGCCTACGCCGCCTACAACATCGAGAACCTGGCGGCGTACGAAGCCTACCGGGCCCGGCTTGCCGCCGATCCCGCCGGCAAGGCAAACTACGAGTTCGCCAAGCGCGAGAGATTCATCCTGAAGGAGGACCGCATGTTCCTGAAGCACGTCTCCGGCCCGCACGCGAAACTGGTGCTGCCGTGATCGCCGTCATCTTCGAGGTCGAGCCGGCGGCGGGCAGGCGCGACGCCTATCTGAGCATCGCCGCCGACTTGCGGCCGCTGCTCGACGGCATAGACGGCTTTCTCTCCATCGAGCGCTTCCAGAGCCTGGTCGACCCGAACCGCATCCTGTCCTTGTCGTTCTGGCGCGATGAAGAGGCGGTGAAGGCCTGGCGCAACACCGAGGAACACCGGCAGGCGCAGAAAGCCGGCCGCGGCGGTATCTTTGCCGGCTACCGTCTGCGCATTGCGCATGTGGTGCGCGATTATGGGCTGACCGAGAGGGACGAGGCGCCGCAGGATAGTCGGGCAGTGAATGGGTGAGTGAAGCTGGTCACGCATTCCCGATCAACACACCCGCCGCGAACACCAGGGCGCCGCCCAGCACCACCTGGAAGGCGGCACGCAGGAAGGGCGTCTGCATGTAGCGGTTCTGGACGAAGGCAATCGCCCACAGTTCGAAGAACACCACGACTGCCGCGACACCTGTCGCCGTCCAGAAATGCGGGATGAGATAGGGCAATGCGTGGCCAAGGCCACCCGCCGACGTCATGACGCCGGTGGTGATGCCGCGTTTTATCGGCGAACCACGGCCTGACAGTTTGCCGTCGTCGGAAGCCACTTCGGTGAAGCCCATCGAAATGCCGGCGCCGATCGAGGCGGCAAGCCCGACCAGAAAGGTCTGCCAGGTGTCATGCGTGGCGAAAGCGGCGGCGAAGATCGGCGCCAGCGTCGACACCGAGCCGTCCATCAACCCGGCAAGCCCCGGCTGCACATAGGTGAGGATGAACTGGCGCTGCTCGGCGGCCGCCTCTTCGTCCTTCACTTCGCCCGGCACGTGCTTTTGCTCCAGGCGCTGCGCCAGCGTCTCATGACCCTGTTCCGCCAACGCCAGATCGTCGAGCAGTTTCCGGGTCGAGGCATCCGTAGTGCGCTTGGCTGCCTCGACGTAGAACAGATAGGCCTGCCGCTCCATCGCCTCGGCCTGGCTGCGCACATGCTCGATGCCAAGGGGTCTCACCAGCCAGTCGGGCTTGCGCTCGTAATAACCCTTCACATGTTCGCGCCGGATCAGCGGAATGCGCTCTCCGAAACGATCGCGGAAGAGCTCGATCAGCGCATCGCGATGGCCATCCTCCTCCTCGGCCATCTCCTCGAACACTTTTGCCGATTGCGGAAAGGTGTCGGCCAGTCCGTCGGCGTAGGCCCGGTAGATACGACCGTCGTCTTCCTCGGACGAAATGGCCAGCGCCAGGATTTCTTTTTCGGAGAGCGATTCGAAGGAACGGCGGCCGAAGCCGAAGACGCGGGAAAGCATGAGGAATTCACCCTAGTTTAGAATAGTTCTAAACTAGGGTTTGGCGCGCCTTCGGTCAATCGCGCGCTTGGGTCGCGGTCAAGAATTGTTGAAGCCCGCGCGCGAAGCAAGGCCTTCACTATCAGTGAATGTTCACCTATATGACTGAGCCAAGCCAGGAACAAGGAGCCCGCAGATGACGGCGACAAAGCCTCCGCACCCCTATGATCCCAAGCCCGTTCTCGATCTCATCGCCAGCATCGAGGCCGACCTGCAGCGCCTGAAAGGCCTGGTCGAACAGCAGGTCGAGAAATTCGATCCCGCCAACCCGCACAACAAAGCCCCGGACGGGAAACTGACCGAGGAAGGCGTCGAGTGCTGCTACCGCATGTTCGACGAAGGCAAGTCGCGTTATTCAGTCGCCCAGCAGATGAAGATTTCATTCGCCGCCGCCAGCCACCGGTTCAACAACTGGCGCAAGCTGGGTGGGAGCAAGAGGCAGAGGACGCTGTTGGGATGAGAGCCCGGTTCGCCGCAGGCGAATTGAAAGGTCCGGTGGACCTTTCAAAGGGCTCGAACCGGGGAGCTGCCGTAGGCAGCTGGCCCCCGGCTGAGCATTCGACCGCAGCGGAGCGAGATGTCCGGCAGGACAGGGGGGCGTGCAGCCGTGGCGTTGGCAGCCGCCCCGCCAAACTTTGTAACGGTCACATTTTTTCATTGGTGCGCTGACCGCCTTTCCGTGCACCATGGCCGGACCACATCTTTGCAGGACCCGCCATGACCACCCCTCCCGGCATTGCCGATATCCACGCCGCCGCCACGCGTCTCTCCGGCCTGATCGTCGAAACCCCCTTGATCGAATCGCAGGAGCTGAACAAGCGCTTCGGCGCCCGCATACTGTTCAAGCCGGAGACGCTGCAGCGCACCGGCTCGTTCAAATTCCGCGGCGCCTATAACAAGCTGTCGTCGCTCAGCGAAGAGGAACGCAGCGGGGGCGTCGTTGCCTTCTCGTCGGGCAACCATGCGCAAGGCGTCGCGGCATCGGCGGCGATGTTCGGCGTCAAGGCGGTCATCGCCATGCCGGCCGACGCGCCGGCGATGAAGATCGCCAATGTCCGCAAGATGGGGGCGGAAGTGGTGCCGTTCGATCGCTTTCGCGACGACCGCATGACTGTGATCCGCCCTTATCTCGAAAAGGGTATGGTGCTGGTACCGCCCTTCGACGACCCGGCCATCATTGCCGGCCAGGGCACGATCGGCCTCGAATTGATGCGCCAGGCAAAAGCGCTTGGCGTCAGCCTCGACGCGGTTGTCGTACCCTGCGGCGGTGGCGGCCTGTCGAGCGGCATTTCCGTCGCCGTCAAGGACGCCTCGCCCGCCACCGCGGTGTGGGCGGTGGAACCCGAGTATTTCGACGACACCCGACGCTCGCTGGCCGCGGGCGCCAGGGTTTCGAACGAGCCCGGCCATGCCTCGATCTGCGACGCGATCCTGACCGCCGAACCCGGCCTGATCACCTTCGAGATCAACCGCAGGAACCTTGCCGGCGGCATCGCCGTCTCCGACAAGGCGACCGCGCAGGCGATGCGCGATGCCATGGCCTATCTCAAGCTGGTGGTCGAGCCCGGCGGCTGCGTGGCGCTGGCGGCACTGTCATCGGGCGAGATCGCGCTATCCGGCAAATGCGTTGCCGTGGTGCTGTCCGGCGGCAATGTCGATTTCGGAACGTATGCCGGGATCATGGCGGCGGCGTAGGCAGGGCGACAGGCGGCGCTGAATGACCGCTGTAGCGATCCTTCACACCCCCCTCTGGCCTGCCGGCCATCTCCCCCGCAAGGGGGGAGATCGATGCCACCAATGCTTTCGCCAATTACCAGCGTTGCAGAGATGGCCGGAACGCCGAAGCTGCCAATCTCCCTCCTTGCGGGGGAGATGCCCGGCAGGGCAGAGGGGGGTGCTGACCCGCCGGCATTCAAGACTTCTGCACCGCAGAGGCGCTCGATGTCTAATCCAGCGTCCGCCTGAACCGCACCAGTGCGATGCCGGCAAACAACGCCACGAACACCACCAGCCAGCCGATCTCCGTTGCCACCGCCGGCAGTTCGGCACCTTTCAGCATAACCGCGCGGATGATGCGCAGGAAATGTGTCAGCGGCAGGATCTCGCCGAAGATTTGCGCCCAGCCCGGCATGCCGCGATAAGGGAACATGAAGCCGGACAGCATGATCGACGGCAGGAAGAAGAAGAAGGTGAGCTGCAGCGCCTGCATCTGCGTGCGGGCGATGGTCGAGATCGTATAGCCGAGCAGCACCAGCGCCAGCACGAAGATCAGCACGGCGGTCAAGAGCAGTGACATCGAGCCGGTGAAGGGGATGGCGAACAGAAGCTTCGCCGCCGCCAGCACCACGACCACCTGCACGGCGCCGACCGCCAGATAGGGCAGCACCTTGCCCAGCATGATCTCGAGCGGGCTCGACGGCATCGCCAAAAGGTTCTCCATCGTGCCACGCTCGGTCTCTCGCGTCAGTGCGATCGAGGTCATCATCACCATGGTCATCTGCAGGATGACGCCGAGCAGGCCGGGCACGATGTTGTATTGCGAGATGCCTTCGGGATTGTAGCGCCGGTGCACCACCACTTCGAGCTGGCCAAGCGCCGCCTCGGCGGCGGCCTCCTGCATGCCGCGCGCCCGAAGCAGAGCCTGGCTGGCCACGGTGCCGAGCGTCGAGATGGCACCGCTGGCGACGGCCGGGTCGGTGGCGTCGGCCTCGATCAGGATCTGCGGGCTGTCGCCGCGTTCGACACGCCGGGCGAAATCGGCGGGGATGGTAACGACGAAGGCGACATCGCCGCGCGCCATCAGGAACTCGGCCTCTTCGGCACTTCGCGCGACATGGTCGAAGCGATAATAGCCGGTGGTCTGCAGCGCCGAAACCATGGCCCGCGTGTAGGGGTCGCTGCTCGTCGCCACGAGTGCTGCCGGCAAGCTTTTGGGGTCGTTGTTGATGGCGTAGCCGAACAGCACCAGCTGCATCAGCGGCACGCCGAGCATCATGGCAAAGGTGATGCGGTCGCGCCGCATCTGGATGAATTCCTTGATCAGCAGCGCACCAAGCCGGGCGAAGGACAAGACGTTGTTCATGCCATGTTGTCCTTCGAGCCGGACATGAACTGGATGAAGACATCTTCCAGGCTGGTTTCGCCGGGCGAAACTTTCACGCCCTTGTGCTGCTTTTCGACATCGGCGAGCGCTGCTTCCAGCTTCTTCTTGTCGGAGCCGACGACATGCAGCGTCGCGCCGAACGGCGCCACCTGGTCAACGCCGGGCCGGCCCTGAAGCGCTTCGGCCACCTGGTCGAGCCGCGGACCCTGCAGAACGTACGTGGTCAGCCCAGCGTTCTTCACCACCTCGGCGACGGTGCCGGTGGCCAGCATCTTGCCATAGGAGATATAGCTGATGCGGTGGCAGCGCTCGGCCTCGTCCATGTAGTGGGTAGAGACCAGCACGGTCAGCCCGCCGCTGGCGAGGCGATGGATCTCGTCCCAGAATTCGCGCCGCGCCTTCGGATCGACGCCGGCCGTCGGCTCGTCGAGCAGCAGCAATTTCGGCTTGTGCATGATGCAGGCGGCGAGCGCCAGACGCTGCTTCCAGCCGCCCGACAAGGTGCCTGCGAGCTGGTTGCGGCGCGTGGTGAGGCCGAGGTCTTCAAGCGTCCCGGCGACATGCTCTTCGACCGGCTTCAGCCTATAGAGCCGTGCCACGAATTCGAGATTCTCGCCGATCGTCAGGTCCTCGTAGAACGAGAATTTCTGCGTCATGTAGCCGACTTCGCGTTTGATGCGCAGGCTGTCGGTGCGGATGTTGAAGCCAAGCACCGTGCCTTCGCCTTCGTCGGGCGTCAGTAGGCCGCACATGATGCGGATGGTGGTGGTCTTGCCCGAACCGTTGGGCCCGAGAAAACCGACGATCTCGCCTTCGGCGACCGTCATCGTCACATGGTCGACGACGGTCTTGTCGCCAAAACGCTTGACCAGGCCATGGACGTCGATGACGTTCATTTTGCGCTGTCCGCCAGATCGACATCGACGATCTGGCCCGGCTGCAGCGGGCCGGCATCGCCCTCGGGCCGTGCCTCGACGAGGTAGACCAGCTTCTGCCGGTTCTCCAAGGAGTAGATCACCGGCGGGGTGAATTCGGGATCGGGCGAGACGTAGCTGACCCGCGCCTTCACATCCGGGCCGCAGCCGTCGCAATGGACGCCGAGCAAGGTGCCGACCTTGACCGAGGAGAAGGCGCTCTCCGGAATGTAGACGCTAAGCTTCACCGCGCCGTCGGGCAGGATCGAAATGACAGGCGCGGTCGGACCTGATGTGTCGCCCGGATTGCGGATGACATCGTTGACGCGGCCTGGCGAGGGCGCTGCCAGCACGCGCTTCGACAGCCGCCACTGCGCCTGCTCCAAGGTCGCCTGCGCCTGCTTGACCTGATTGTCGGCGGCCTTGATTGTTTCGGGCCGCGCCGGCAGGCCGCCGACGGCGAGATTGGCACTGGCCTGGCCGACCTGCGCATTGGCCGTCTCCAGCGTCGCCGACGCAGTGTCGAAATCGGCCTGCGTGCCGGCGCCGCGCTTGAACAGATCGGCGGCGCGGTCGAATTTGCGCTTGGCATCGGCGGCCTGGGCACTGGCCATGTCGAGCTCGGCCTTCAGCACCGCGATCTCTTCCGGCCGTTTGCCGATCTGCAGGTCGGCCAACTGCGCCTGCGCCTGGGCAAGCCCGGCCTCGGCCTGCGCCACCGCGATCTTCATATCGGCACTTTCCAGCGTCACCACGGTCGCGCCGGGCGCCACACGGTCGCCGCGTTTCACGGTGACGGTCTCGACCTGCGCCACCTCGATCGGCGCCAGCAGCACATAGTCGCCCTCGACATAGCCGACGGCCAGCGGGGCAGCCGGGGCACAGGCCGAGAAGAGCTGCGCGGCGAGCGGCAGCGAACACAGAAAGCTCATGGTCTTTGCCCCTTCATCCTTGCCTCTTCCTGGCAGCCAGTATGGCCTTGAGATTGCCCGATGTGGCCGCCACCACCTTGGCGGCCTCGGCGGCGCCGATGTCGTGCCAGCCCATGCGGCGCATCACCGCCTCGCGGCCGATGCGGAAATAGATGACCTGGCCGATCAGCGTGAACACGGTGAGCCTTGTGGCCTCGCTTTCGGCCGGCTCGCCTGTCGCCTGTTCCCAGAGCTGGCACATCCGGCGATGCGTCGGCTCGAAGACGCCGTCATAGATGCGGTCGAGGGCCG
Organism: Mesorhizobium sp. M0293; assembly: GCF_040321735.1. NCBI lineage: Bacteria > Pseudomonadati > Pseudomonadota > Alphaproteobacteria > Hyphomicrobiales > Phyllobacteriaceae > Mesorhizobium > Mesorhizobium sp. M0293. The sequence continues at coordinate 7,190 of NZ_JAMYSA010000132.1, read as the reverse complement.
CCGTCGGATGCGAAAGCTCGCGCAGCAGGAACTGCACGATCTCGCCGGCCTGCGGACTTGCCACGACAAAGCCGACCATCCGCTCCAGCGCCGCGAAGAGTTGGGCCTGCGCCGCCTCGGGACTGCCCCGCGCGGTTGCCTGCATATTGCCGAGCGCCTGGCCGGCAACCGTCTGGACGGTTTCGACGATAAAGTCGGCGGCGGCGGTGCGAAGACCCTCCTTGCCGCCGAAATGATAGGCGATCGAACCGATATTGGCGTGCGCCTCCGCGGCAATCTCGCGCGTCGAGGTGCCGTCAAAACCCTTTCGGCCGAATAGTTTCAGCGCCGCCCGCACAAGAGCCGCACGCGTCATCTCGGTCGGCTCGCGACGAGGGCTTTGGGGGTCGGGCGACTTTGCCATGAGCGGTATTTAATCAATCGATTGATTAAAGTCAACCCGTGAGCGCCAACTTGTGTACGCCATTGTCTTGCCATGGACGGCGGCAACCGCTTTAGTGCGCGGCCATGGGCAAGGAAATCGAACGCAAATTCCTGGTCTCCAGCACCGCATGGCTAGAACTGGCCGAGGCGGATATCCGCATCCAGCAGTTCTATCTCGCCGCCGGCCCCGGGCGCACGGTGCGCGTGCGCATCAGCGATGGCACTTCCGCCAAGCTGACGCTGAAATTCGGCAGCAAGGCGCGCGAGCGCGACGAATTCGAATATTCGATCCCGCTGTCGGAGGCGGTGGAGATGCTGGATTTCGCCATCGGACGTGTCATCGAGAAGACACGTCACCATGTTAGGCATCGCGGCTATCTCTATGAAGTCGATGTTTTTGGCGGGTCGCTTGCGGGACTTGTGGTCGCCGAACTCGAGACGCCGGAGGACGTGCCGGACGAAATGCTGCCTGACTGGCTCGGCCGTGAAGTCACCGGTGAGCAGAAATTCTACAACGCGTCGCTCGCCCTCGGGGGGATACCGGAGATCGCCGCATGAGCTTTCGCATCGATCCGCGCCTGCCGCTGACCGGCGAGGTCAGGCGTATCCTTGCCGAGGAAATCGGCAAGGCGCTGCATCATCTTGATGCCGCGCGTAGCCGGCCGGAGCAGGCGCTGCACAAATGCCGCAAGCGGCTGAAGAACGCGCGTGCCCTGCTGCGTCTCGTTCGTTCCGGTGACGAAACATTCTGCGAGACCGAAAACCAGTGCTACCGCAACGTGGCGGCTCTGCTTGCCGGCCCGCGCGAAGCGACGGCGTTGATCGAGACCATCGACCGGCTGGCGGCAAGCTTTCCCAAAGAGAGCGCCGACGATCGGTTGGGCGCGGTGCGCGACAGGCTGATCGCCCACCAGCATGAAATGCATGAGGGCAGCGGGCTCGAAGCGGCGATCGGTGCCGCAGCGGCCGCTTGCGAGGACGGCCTCAAGCGGATCGAAAGCCTTGCCTTGCCCGATCAGCCGGAACAGGCCGCCGACGTGCTAGCCGAAGGCGCCCGCATCACCTTGCGCCGTGCTAGGAAGGCACTCGACAAAGCAGGATCGCGCGGCGAAGCCAATGATTTCCACGATCTGCGCAAGGCGGCCAAGACCCACGGCATGCATCTGTCGCTGCTCGGCAGGCTGTGGCCGACGCCGATCAAGGCCCGGCGCAAGGCCGTCGACGAACTGGGCGAGCGGCTGGGCGACCTGCACGACGTGCTGGTGATGCGCGCTTTGCTCGAGGCCGATGACCGCCCGCTCGGACCGCCCGAGGACACGAAGCTCCTGGGCAAGCTTTTGAAGCGGTCGGAGAAGCAGCTGAAAAAGAGCTGTCTGGCCGAGGCGGCCGAACTGTTCGGCGACAGCCCCAAACGCTCGGCGAAAAAGCTAGCCCGCAAGGCGCGCGACGATCTGGCTCCTCCGCCGGAAGACGCAGGTGCCGCGGCTGGCTGACCGACGTGCGGCTGGCGCCCAGCCGCCCGCCTATGCTAATCGCCATAGGACATGACCGAGCCCGGCGACACGCTTCTGGATCGACTTGGCCGCTGGCTTGCCGGCCGGCTGCAGGAAGAATCTTCCGGCTACGAGCCCTATACGCCGTCCGATGCCGAGACGCTGCGCCGCACGCTTGAGCCCGGCGACATCCTGCTGATTGAGGGCAACCAGAAGATCTCGGCGGCGATCAAGTACCTGACCCAGTCGACCTGGTCGCATGCGGCCTTCTATGTGGGCGACGCGCTGGCCGAACCGGACGACGGAACGGAGCGGCGACGGCTGATCGAGGTGACGATCGGCGAAGGCTGCATCGCCGTGCCGTTGTCGCGCTATCGCACCTACAACACCCGCATCTGCCGGGCGAGCGGGCTGGCCCCGGAGGACCGTGACAAGGTCGTCGCCTTCATGGTCAGCAAACTCGGCCTGAAATACGACCTCAAGAACATTTTCGACATGCTGCGGTTTTTCTTCCCGACGCCGCCGGTGCCGGTGCGCTGGCGGCGCCGCATGCTGGCCTTCGGCTCCGGCGACCCGACACGGGCGATCTGCTCGACGCTGATCGCCGAGGCCTATGGCCAGATCCGCTATCCGATCCTTCCCGAGATCACCCGTGCGCCCGGCCGCGCTTCGGCGCAGTCGAATTATTCGCGCAAGGAAATCCTGCACATCCGCCACCACTCGCTCTACACGCCGCGCGATTTCGACCTGTCGCCCTATTTCCGCATCGTCAAACCGACGCTGGAATATGGTTTCGACTACCGGCAGATGGTCTGGGACGACAAGGCAAGCACAGACGCCGCAGCCGCAAAGGCTGGCGCAATCGCCTCAGACACGTGATGGCCCCTATGGCGCGGCCTACCGCTATCCAGCCGAGGTGCAGGCGTTTCACATGGCGGCCTTATCACGCCGAAACCGCAATAGCATCCTGGTTTTCGGCTCCGTGTTCGACCCAGACATGGACCGGTTCGTCCCGGCCGCGGATGCTCACCGGTCCATGATCGCGCGCATTCAACTGTGTCGTGGGCGATTCCGCCTTCGCGGCCTCAATTAGTCGTGACCCAAAGCAAATATTCGCCTGAAGCTCACGGCAGAGCGACTGCAAACGGCTGGCGACGTTGACGGTGTCGCCCACCACCGCGAAGGACAGATTGCGCTCACTGCCGACCGCGCCGATGACCACTGCGCCATATTGTGCACCGATCCGAACGTCCAGCGGCGGGTATCCCCTGGACACCCGCTGTACATTCCAGTCTTCGAGAGCGGCGACCATCGCTTCAGCACACTGGATGGCCCGAGTCGCGTCGTCATGGCTGGCTTGCGGAACCCCGAATGTCGCCATGATGCAATCGCCGATATAGTTGTCGACGGTGCCACGGTGGTCGAAAACGACCTGTTCCATGCGACGGTGGAACTGACGCAGAAGTTCGAACACTGCTTCGGCCGGATGATCCTCGGAATAGTGTGTGAAGCCGACGATGTCGGCGAACAGCACCGCGATATCCTGCCGGCGGACCGGGCCGAAGGGCTCGTCATCGGTGGCGAGCTGGTCGACGACATTGGGCGAAAAGTGCCGGGCGAGATTGGCGCGGGCGCGCTCTGCCTTGACATAGTCTTCCGACAGATGTCGGGAACGATAGACGACCAGCGCCATGATCGCGCCGATAATCAGCACAACCAAGACGTTGGTCGCCTGCGCAAATGTATCGACGAAATTGGGGTTGAGATAAAGGTTCAGTCGCTCTGTCATCGGCAGGGAATAGAGGTTCGTCGCCGGAATGACGGTTCCCGGATGAGAAATCACCCATCCCACCCCGATCGCCCATGTCAAGGCCGCGAGCGCGCCGAGATAGAGCGCCAATCGTGTCGAAAGGGTCAGCGCGCCGAGGCATACGAAAATCAGCAGGAATTTGAAGCTGCCCTCGCGCAGTTGCATCGCGGCCGGCGCGACCTCCAGGGAAAACGGGTTGGGCGTTACCAGCAGAACGGTCAACAGAATGATGTCCAGCGTACCGACGAGGTAACCGATCCACCATCGCGCCGTGCGACGGCGCGCAAAGAGAAACTGGATCAGGCCGACGAGCTGGAACAGCACGAGGCCCGCCAGCACGAAGAGCAGCGAAGCATCCCAGTGGCTGATCAATGAAAGGAAGCAGGAGATCACAGCGAGCGATGCCGTACGGGCCCAGAACTGCAATGCAGCACCCTGGCGTTCTGCGCGCGCTCGCAAATTTTTCAGGCGCGAATAGCGGCGAAGTTCAAGTGTTGGCGCGGTCGGCATAGGATCACTTCGATTTCACGGGGCACGCATTCGGCAAACCCGACCTCTACAGCCTGGCAAATCAGTGCGCGAACTCTATCATGAATGTGATTTCATTTCTGAACCGCGGCTGCAAAGAGCAAAAATGTCCGGACAAAAGATCATGGTGAAAACCGAAGCAGGACAGGCGGAGGCTTCCCTGTTCAGGTCACCAAAAACCGCAGCGCCCGGTGTCATTCTCTACATGGATGCGTTCAGCCCGCGGCCGGCGCTGGGCGCAATGGCGGAATGACTGGCTGCAGAGGGCTATACCGTGTTGGTGCCGGATCTGTTCTATCCCAGCGTGCCCTATCCTGCTCGGGATGATTGGCCGTATCAGGCCGGTAGCGGGCGGCGTCCCTTTGCGGGAGCGGCGGGCCGATCGAACGCGCCGGCATCTCGCGGATGCGGCCGGATCGGCATGATCGCCGGAAATGGCGTTGCACCAAAGGCAAACGTCCATTTGTAGCCGACCAGCCCGTCTTCTGGTGTGGTGTGCTGGTCGTGATGGGCCAGCAGTTTGGCGCGATCGGCGAGGTCCTGCGCCTCGCGCCGCACCATCTCCGCCGTCTCCGGCCGCATCCGCCTGCTAAAGCTGACGAAGGTCGCTTCGTTCTCGATATGGGTGATGGCCCAGCCGATGAAGTTCTTGTTGGTCATCTCGAACAGCGGCCGCAGTGGCCCCTCGAAATTCCACTGAATCGGCGTCTCGACCAGCAATCTCGCCGACAGACCCCGGCCGAGCGCGATCAGGCCGAGCTCCTCCAGATCGCGCAGATAAAGGAACATCGAGGCCTCGCTCAGGCCTTGCGAGCGCATGATGCCCTCGGGCGTGAATTTTTCCGACAGCATGACGAAGATGAACAGCAGTGCCGGCCGGCCGGCGAGCTTGCGCTCGATCTCCGGCGCGATGTGGTTGACCGGCCCCGGACCCCTGTTCATCGAGCCAAGCACGTTTTCGAGCTCGACCCCGGCGGCAGCGCAGATCTCCATCAGCCGGTCGAGCTTGCAGTTGCGCTCGTGGAAGATGCGCTTCACCGTCGGTTCGGAAACGCCCATGCGTTCGGCAAGTTCGCGGTAGGTGACGCCCTTCGCCTTGAGCGTCCGCTTCAGCGCGTCGAAGATCAGGCCGTTCATGGAATGCACCTCTTGCCGGCGGTTTCGTATCGACTTTCGATACTAGTACTAATCGGCCTTTCGCAAAAGTATCGAAAATCATAGCTCTCCGCCGTCATCACAGGAGACAGCCATGAACAGCTTCACCATTTCAGCGTTTCTCGTCACGATCGGCATCGCGGCGGCGCCCGCCGCCGAGGCCAGCGAACTCTGGCGCGCCACGGGCCTCGAGCAGCCGGAATCGGCCCTGTTCGACGCCGACAACAACCGCATCATTGTCTCCAACATCGTCGGCAATCCCGGCGAGGCCGACGGCAACGGTTATCTCAGCGTGCTGTCCTTGGACGGCAAGACGGTCACCCAACACTGGACCGACGGCATGGACGCACCCAAGGGCATGACAATATCGGGCGGCAAGCTCTATGTCGCCGACATCACCAAGGTTCGCGTCGTCGATCTCGCCAGCGGCAAACTCGTCGCCAGCGTTGCGGTGCCGAACACCGTCTTCCTGAACGACGTGACATCGGACCGATCAGGCATGGTCTATGTCACCGACATGCTGGCCGACACGATCTACCGCATCGACGGCGACCGGCCAGAGCTGTTCGTCAAGGACGAAATGCTCGCTTCGCCCAACGGCATCTTCGCCGAAGGCGACCGGCTGATCGTGGCGTCCTGGGGCAAGGGCATCAAGTCCGATTTCAGCACGGCGGAGCCGGGCGGTCTGCTGTCGGTCGATATCGCCACAAAGGCGGTTTCGCCCTTGCCGGGCGCGCAGAAATTCGCCGACCTCGACGGCGTCATTGCCATCGGCGATACCATCTACGCCACCGCCTACATGACCGGCACGCTCTATCGCTATCATGCCGGCGGCGCGCCGGAAGCGGTGGCGCATTTCAAGCCGGGCAGCGCCGATATCGGCACCGACGGCAAGTCGGTCCTCTATGTGCCGCTGATGAACGAGGGCGAGGTTGCGGCGCTGAAGCTCGACTGAGAGCCATAATCGGCGCCTCAGAACCTATCTTCGACACGTTCGCCAACAGCCGTGACATGGACTGTCGTTCGTCGGCGACAAACGCCAACTCGACCTCGTATCGTGGCTAATAAACGACGTCCCCCCGATCGGCCCACCTTGTGCCAAAGGAGCAGCTTACACGCGCAGCATGTAACTCAACGTGGGAGAAGTAGAGAGATCTTGGCACGAGGTGCGAAAAAACAACGCAAGTACAGCTGATTGGTTACGGCGTAGGCATTCTCGCAGATATGGTATTGGTCGTCCGGGGATTCCTGTACACGGTCCCGTGGGATGATAAAATTATGCGGCAAGTAAATGTAACCACCGTCGACCCTTAACCGCACCGAAGAGCGAGGTATGGCGCGGCAATCAGACCCGCCGCAACACTTGAATTTCATCTGCGGATCAATCTTGTCTTCGTACCAATCGTGGGCGCTAGCGGCCGTTGCCGCAGCGATACACATTGCCGTGAAGATGAACCTCCGCATGGCATTCCTCAGGTATCTGGCAGGCGCTGCTCCTTCGGGCGTCTATGTATATTAGCCTCCCATTAAAAATACCATTGGCCTTCGACTGACCAACGCAGTTCCAGCAAGCGACGCTTGCAAGTGAAGATCGCAAAGTGTGGAAACGAACATTCGAAAGCCGCTCGTGCGAAAAGCCGCTGCGCTCCAGGAGCGGACAGCTTGCGCACAGATTCCAGCGTCTTGTTTGGGCCGGAGAACGAACCCGCTGCGCGGGAAGGCGCCTGCGGTTGAGGTAGGGATCAAGAACCGGTCGTCGCGCTCGCGTTGAGCGTCGTTCG
>NZ_JAMYSA010000131.1:0-14739 GCF_040321735.1 Mesorhizobium sp. M0293 | reverse complement strand
CAGTCCTCCCCCCTCGAGGGGGGAGGACTGCGGCCGCTGCGCCAAAAGCCGCAGCCACATGTATTGCGCTGTGTTGGTGTCCTGGTACTCGTCGACGAGGATGTATTTGAAGCGCTTGTGGTATTCCTTCAGCACGTCCGGATTGGCGCGGAAGATGCGGATCGGGTGGCACAGGAGGTCGCCGAAATCGCAGGCATTCAGCGTCTTCAGCCGCTCCTGATAGGCCTTGTAGAGTTCGCGGCCCTTGCCATTGGCGAAGGCGCGCGCGTCGCCCTCGGCGATATCGGCCGGGCCTTGCCCCTTGTTCTTCCAGCCATCGATCATCTGGGCGAACTGCTTGGCCGGCCAGCGCTTGTCGTCGAGCCCTTCGGCCTGGATCAGCTGCTTGATCAGCCGCACGACGTCGTCGGTGTCGAGAATGGTGAAGTCGGAGCGCAAGCCTGCAAGCTCGGCATGGCGGCGCAGCAGCTTGACGCCGATCGAGTGGAAGGTGCCGAGCCAGGGCATACCTTCGACATTGCCTTCGCCGATCAGGACGCCGATGCGGATCTTCATCTCGCGGGCGGCCTTGTTGGTGAAGGTCACCGCAAGGATCTGCGACGGGAAGGCCTTGCCGGTGGCGAGGATGTGGGCGATGCGGGTGGTCAAGACGCGTGTCTTGCCGGTGCCGGCGCCGGCCAGCACCAGAACCGGACCTTCGGTGGTTTCCACCGCCAGCCGCTGCTCGGGGTTCAGCCCCTTCAGATAGTCGGGCGCATTGTTGTGGCCGCTGCGGGCAGCCATGGCGCGCGCAGCAATGCCCGACGGGGCCGAGGGCCGCGCATTGGGTTCGTCGAAAAAGGGCATGTCTTCGGAAAAGCCGGACATTGCCCCGAATGTAGTGATTCGGGAGCGAAAGACCAGAAGTGTCTACGTTTTGTTCCGGTAAAGTGCCTGATATCGCCGTTCAGGCCTTGCGGTAACCGAGAGCGACGAAAACCGAACGAGCGCGCCTCGTCGGTCATCACGGCGCCGAGAGCGCTGGAAAACGCTGATGCAGGCAAGATGGATTACCACCTCGGCGTGTGCTCCGCGCTTGACAGGCGCGGCAGGCGGGAGAAAGTTGTGCCCAGGGCAGGAAGGTAACGCCGGTTGCCCATGGCCGCGTCGCAAAGCGCAACAGTCGAAGGAGTATCATCTTGGCTGTCACCGTCACCTCCCTCATTCTTTTGCTCATAGGCCTGGCGCTCGGCGGCGGCGGTATCCGCTTAGCTTCGCTGGGCGGCAGCTGGTATTACCTCATAGCCGGTCTCGCATTCCTGATCGCCGCCTGGCTGCTCTACCGGCGCAGATCCACCGCGCTGTGGCTCTACGCGGCGATCGTGCTCGGCACGCTTGCCTGGGCGGTCTGGGAAACCGGCTTCGACTGGTGGGAACTCGGTCCGCGCGGCGGCATCATCGTGCTGGTCGCGCTGTGGCTGCTGACGCCATGGGCGAGGCGAGGTCTTGTCGGCCCTGATGCGCGCGCGCCGATGATCCTTGCAGTGCTGGCATCACTGGCCGTCGCCGGTTATTCGATGACAGCAGACCCGAAGGACATTGCCGGCGAACTCGGCACCGACAAGGTGGTTGCCAACGCCAATCTCGGCAATGATGTGCCGGCCGGCGAGTGGCACTATTACGGCCGCACGCAGTTCGGCCAGCGCTATTCGCCGCTTGACCAGATCACGCCGGACAATGTCGCACAGCTGCAGCCGGCGTGGACTTACCGCACCGGCGACGTTAAGGGTCCGGACGACGTCGGCGAGACCACCTATCAGGTGACGCCGCTGAAGATCGGCGACACGCTCTACATCTGCACGCCGCACAATTTCGCCATTGCCATCGACGCAGCGAGCGGCAAGGAGAAATGGCGCTTCGACCCCAAGATCAAGCTCGACAAGGACCGCCAGCACCAGACCTGCCGCGGCGTGGCCTATTATGCCGATGCTGCCGGCGCCGCCGGCCAGCCTTGTGCGACCCGCGTCTACCTGCCGACCTCGGACGCGCGGCTGATCGCGCTCGATGCCGCCAACGGGCAGGTGTGTCCTGCCTTCGCCGAAGGCGGCACGCTGAACCTTCTGACCAACATGCCCTATCCGAAGTCGGGCTATTATTACTCGACCTCGGCACCGCTGATATCAGGCGGCAAGATCATTGTCGGCGGCGCGGTCAACGACAATTATTCGACGCAGGAGCCGTCGGGCGTCATCCGCGCCTACGACGCTGCCACCGGCAAGCTGCTATGGAACTGGGATTCCGGCAATCCAGACCAGACGACGCCATTGGCGGCCGGCCAGACCTACACCGCCAACTCGCCCAACATGTGGTCGACGCCGAGCGCCGACGAGAAGCTCGGCCTGCTCTATGTGCCGCTCGGCAACCAGACGCCGGACCAGCTCGGTGCCGGGCGCAGTGACAATGTCGAGAAGTTCTCGTCGTCGATCACAGCGCTTGACCTCAACACCGGGCAATTGCGCTGGGTGAGGCAGACGGTGCACCACGACCTCTGGGACATGGACGTGCCGGCGCAGCCGAGCCTGATCGACATCACCAAACCCGACGGCACGGTGGTGCCGGCGCTGGTCGGGCCGACCAAGCAGGGCGACCTCTATGTGCTCGACCGGCGCACCGGCGAGCCGGTCATCGCTGTCAACGAAGTGCCGGCGCCCGGCGGTGCCATCGAGGGCGATCACACATCGCCGACGCAGCCGGTGTCGGATCTTACCTTCATGCCGAAGCCGCTCACCGGCGCCGACATGTGGGGCCTCACCATGTTCGACCAGCTGGCTTGCCGGATCGAATTCCAGGGCCTGCGCTATGAAGGCCGGTATACGCCACCTTCGGTACAGGGCTCGCTGATCTATCCCGGCAATTTCGGCACCTTCAACTGGGGTGGCGTCGCTGTCGACCCGGTCCGGCAAGTGATGTTAGGCATGCCGACTTATCTGGCGTTCAAGTCGCAACTCATTCCACGCGATCAGGTGCCGCCGCCGGACGAGGGGCGTGGCAGTGAGCAGGGACTGAACCGTAACGAGGGCGCGCCCTATGCGGTGGTGATGGGACCGTTCCTGTCGCCGCTCGGCATTCCTTGCCAGGCGCCGCCCTGGGGCTATGTCGCCGGCGCCGATCTGAGGACCGGCACCATCGCCTACAAGCACCGCAACGGCACCGTCTATGACATGACGCCACTGCCGCTGCCGCTGAAGGTCGGGGTGCCCGGCATCGGCGGGCCGATGATCACCGCTGGTGGCGTCGCTTTCCTCGGTGCGGCGGTCGACGACTATCTGCGCGCCTATGACCTGACATCGGGCAAGCAGCTGTGGCAGGCGCGGCTGCCGGCCGGCGGGCAATCGACGCCGATGACCTATACGGTCGCCGACGGGCGCCAGTTCGTGGTCATCGTCGCCGGCGGTCACGGCTCGGTCGGCACCAAGCCGGGGGATTATGTGATGGCCTACGCGCTGCCGAAGTGAGGGTGGCGCAATCTATGACCTAGCAGAGTCCCAGATGGCTTTTCAGGCTGGGTACCGATCCGAGTATCCGGTTGGTGAGGTCAGGGCCGGCGGCGGCTTCGGCTTGCTGGGCCAGCGTTTCGCCGGCCTTCTGGATCTGAGCCAAATCGAGCCCGGACGCCTTGAGCGCGGCGAGGCCGTTGACCAGCGCGCCGGCCTTTTCGCCGAGAACCCCGCCAAGCGCGCCCTGCAGCGATGACAGGAAGCCGCCACTGGCGCCGGCCGGAGCGACGGCCATGACATCATACTGGTGGGCGAGGTCGTCGGCGCCCGGGATTTTGGCGAAAGACGCCGACGCGCTGGTGCCTTCCGCCTCATGTTCGAGCACCGAGAAGATGGTGCCGACGACTTTCTCCGTCGTCGCCTGGTCAAGGCCGGCTTTCTGCGAGACGGTGTTGACGATATCCTGGACGTTCAAGACCTGATCTCAACCTTGGATTTTCGTGGATACGGCCTGGCGCTGGTTACTACGGACCCTGATCATCGATCGCCTGGTGGAAGCGGCCGAGCGCAGTGCCAGCAGTGCGGCAGCGGCCAGCACGAAAGCGGTGGCGAGGATCGGGGTGGAAAAGGCCATGGGTGTTGTTCCTTCCGGTCAGATTGAGCGCACAGGGCAGGGACGAGGCCGCAAAGGCAGCTATCCCTAATATTGAAGCAGCCGCATCAAGATTGTCGAAAATGACCAAAATGTGATTGCAGTGGGTTCTGCCACGGCTTTCGGGTGAGCACCGTCACCCAACCGTGACTGGACCATGCAAGTCTCGACCCTATCTTGCGCCGCAACGAGACTTTTCGAAGCCGAGGAGCGCATCCATGACGAAAGCCGAAGCCAACACCAAGCCCGTCATCACTCAGGCGATGATCGATGCCTATGACGAGTACACGCATCTGACACTCGACCGCCGCCGCTTCATGGAGCAACTGACCCGGCTTGCCGGATCGGGCGCGGCGGCGGCGGCGATCGCGCCGCTTCTGGCGGCGAATTCCGCCCAGGCGGCAATCGTCGCCGACAACGATCCGCGGGTGAAGGGCGAGGACATAACCTATGCCGGCAGCGGCGGCGAGATGAAGGGCTATCTGGTCAAGCCGGCGGATAAGGCGGGCAAGCTCGGCACGGTCATCGTCGTGCATGAGAACAGGGGACTCAACCCACATATCCGTGACGTGGCGCGACGCGTGGCGCTGGAAGGGTTCGTGGCGCTTGCGCCGGATTTTCTGTCGCCGCTCGGCGGTACGCCAGCCGATGAAGACAAGGCGCGCGACATGTTCGCCAAGCTCGATTCGGCGCAGACCATTGCCAACGGTGTAGCGACCGTCGCTTTCCTCAAGGGCGACAAGGACGGCAACGGCAAGGTCGGCGCCATCGGCTTCTGCTGGGGCGGCGGCACGGTCAACATGCTTGCCGTCAACGCGCCAGATCTCAATGCCGCCGTCGCCTATTACGGCATGCAGCCGAACGCCGCCGACGTGTCGAAGATCAAGGCGGCGTTGCTGCTCCACTATGGCGGACTGGACGAGCGCATCAATGCCGGCATCGATGCCTTCAAGAAGGCACTCGACGCGGCGCATGTCGAATACACGGTCTATGTCTATGAAGGCGCCAACCATGCCTTCAACAACGACACCTCGGCGGCGCGCTACGACAAGAAGGCGGCGGACCTCGCCTGGGGACGCACGATCGCCTTTCTGAAGGAGAAGCTGGCGTAGCTTCCCGCGTTGTTTCAGCGCGCCGGTTTGTGGAAGGCGACGCCAGCGACCACCAGCGCAATGCCGAGGCAATCGGTGAGGCTTGGAATCTGACGCAGCACGATGACGCCGATCAGCGTGGCGGTGACCGGCAGCAGCGACAGCATCAGCGCAAAGCTGGCGCGCGGCAGCCGCGACATGGCGAGTTGGTCGCAGATGTAGGGGATGACCGACGAGCAGATGCCGACGCCGATGGCGGCGAGCAGCAGCGGCGGTGAGAAAAAGGCCGGCAGTGCATCTCTGAAGCCGATCGGCAGCACGATGACGAAAGCGATCGCCATGGCGGCACCAAGGCTGGCGATGCCGCCGCCCGCGCCTGAAGCAGCGATGCGATGCCCGAGAACGATGTAGCCGACAAACAGCGCGCCGTTGAGGAGGGCCCAGAACAGCCCAAGCGGATCGCTCGACCACTTGACGTCGATGAGCAGCAAGGTGCCCGTGACGGCGACGGCAAGGGCGGCGAGATTGCGCGGGCTCCTGAGGCCGATCACCGCAACGCCGATGGTGCCGACGAATTCGATCGCCGCCACCAGCGAGATCGGCAAGCGGTCGAGCGCCAGGTAGAACGAACAATTCATCACCGCCAGGCAGGCGCCGAAGGCCAGCAACAGCAACCGGGTCGAGCGATCGGCGCGGGCGAAAGATCGCCAGGGATGGGTCAGCGGTGCGAAGATCAGCGCGGCGGTGGCGATGCGCAGCCAGGCCATGCCAAGCATGCCGACATGCGGGAAAAGCAGCACGGCGAATGCCGGCCCGAGATAGTGGAAGACGGCGCTGACGCCGAACCAGACATGCGGCAGTTTTTCCGTCAGCCTGCCGAGGGTGGAACCGGCAGCAGCAGGGTCTGCCGCAGGAACTTGCGTTTGATCATACATCGGATCAGTATCGCAGGCAGATTTGCCTGTTTATATGGGTGATAGTTGGCTCTTCTGGCCATCTTCCTCCCGGAAGCAAGGAATTTTCCATGAAACGCCTTCGGAACGAGAATTCCGACCTCGACGCAGCGGATATGAAGATCCTGCGCCTGCTGGAGAAGGACGCGCGCATCAGCACGGCGGAACTGGCACGCTCGGTCGGCCTGTCGGCGCCGAGCGTGGCCGAGCGCATCAAGCGGTTGCAGGAGAGCGGCGTCATCGAGGCCTATTCGGTCAGGATCAACCCCGCGGCACTTGGCCTGCCGCTGTCGGCATGGCTGCGCATTCGTCCGGTACCGGGGCAACTGGCTGTCGTGGCCGAAATCATCCGCGAGCTGCCGGAGATCGCGCAATGCGACCGGGTGACCGGCGAGGACTGTTTCATCGCGCTGGCGCATGTAGGCTCGGTGGCCGAACTCGAACGGGTGATCGATCGCATCATCCCTTACGCGATGACCAATACGGCGATCATCCAGTCGTCGCCGGTGGTGGCGCGCTCACCGCTGGCGGCAGTGAAGCGCCCGACTTGAGGGCGAGGATCGTCGATGCGAAGGTTTTAAGCGTGGCCGCGCTTCAGGCGGGCGCGCTTCAGAATCGTGCGCCAGCGGATCATGTCGAATGGGATCGGTTCGTTGTTGTTGGCGATGTGGAAGATCTCGTTGTCGACGTTCTTGAGCGAGCGCCAGAAATCATAGTCGGTAATGCGCGGATCGGCGGCCAGCCTGTCCACTTCGACCTTGATGTCGGTTTTCATGCACTTTCCTCGAACCGGCTCGCCGCGCCGCCCGCATCGCAACCCAATGCGATCGTTTTCAACCGCTCCGCTGAGTCGTTCAACGGCTCAAATGGCTTGTTCCCGTTAAAACCTCAGTAAGGTTAACGCGGGCGCCGAGCGGCTTCAAGCGGGCTTGCGACGAATCCCGATCGAGCGGCCGGCGCGTTCCGGCATCGGCAGTGCCGAATGGGCGGCGCGCATGGCTTCGACCTTGGCAAGCACATCGGCTGGGAAGGGCGCCACCTTCGGCCCGGACATGTCGACATGCAGTGACAGGGTCTCGGAGGTGGCGGCGAGCCAGCCGTCGACATGGCGGATTTCCTGGTAGGCCCGCAGCCGCTTGTCGTCATGGTCGATGAGCTGGAAGGAGACCGTGACCTTGTGCTCGAGATGCAGCTCCTGGACGTAGCAGACATGGACTTCGGCGGTGTAGATGGTGAGCCGCCGCTGGCTCACATAATCCAGCCCCATGCCCATCGCCTCGAAGGCTTCGTCCGAGCAGCGGTCGAACAGCACATTGTAGTAGGCCATGTTGAGATGGCCGTTGTAATCGATCCAGTCCTTCTCGATGTCCATGGGCTTGGAGACGAAGGGAGGAGGGATGGGCATCGAAACTTCCTTGTTCTGGTGCTGGACACGGCATGGCCGGTGAGTGTCTTCATTCTGACGCAATTCCTCAGAGAAAGCGCTACGCGGTTTCCCGGGAAAACCGCGTCGCACTTTTCCTGGAATTGCTTTAGGCATCCATAGACGCATAACAAGCATGGGCGCTGGTCCATTCGCGGAGGAAATCATGGCTCTGAGCGACCTCAACCCGGTCGAACGCAACGAGGAGGGCATCGCTGCCGTGCTCGGCATCCTCAAGCAGCGGCTGGGCGAACGCTTCCAGACCGGCCAGGCCATCCGCTCCCAGCACGCGCACACCACCACCTACATTCCGACGCAGGCGCCCGACGGCGTCGCCTTTCCCGAGACGACGGCCGAGGTGCAGGAGATCGTGCGCGCCTGTGCGGCGCACCGTGTGCCGGTGATCGCCTTCGGCGTCGGATCGTCGCTGGAAGGCCACACCAACGCACCGGGCGGCGGCATATCGGTCGACACATCGCGCATGAACCGCATTCTTGCGGTCAATCCGCAGGATCTCGACTGCACGGTCGAGCCCGGCGTTACCCGCGAGGTTCTGAACCGACATCTGCGCGACACCGGCCTGTTCTTTCCAATCGATCCGGGCGCCAATGCCTCGCTCGGCGGCATGGCGGCGACGCGGGCGTCCGGCACCAACGCGGTGCGTTACGGTACGATGCGCGAAAACGTGCTGTCGCTGACCGCCGTCATGGCCGACGGCGAGACGGTGACGACCGGCAAGCGCGCGAAAAAGAGCTCGGCCGGTTATGATTTGACGCGGCTGCTGGTCGGCTCGGAAGGCACGCTCGGTATCATCACCTCGCTGACCTTGAAGCTGCAAGGCATCCCGCAAGCGATCTCCGGCGGTGTCTGTCCGTTTCCGAGCGTCGAGGCGGCCTGCAACGCGGTCATCGCGACGATCCAGATGGGCATTCCGGTGGCGCGCATCGAACTGGTCAACGCCTTGCAGATGCGGGCGATGAAGAATTATTCGAAGCTCGACTATCCCGAGAGCCCGTGCCTGTTCGTCGAGTTCCACGGCAGCGATGCCGGCGTTGCCGAGCAGGCCGAGACTTTCGGCATGATCGCCGAGGAGAATGGCGGCGGACCGTTCCTGTGGACCAGCGTTGCCGAGGAGCGCACGAAACTGTGGAAGGCCAGGCACGACGCCTATTGGTCGTCGCTGACGCTGCGGCCGGGCGCCAAGGGTCTGTCGACCGATGTCTGCGTGCCGATTTCGCGCTTTGCCGAATGTGTCATGGAAACCGAAGCCGACATCGCCGAGATGGGCCTGATTGCGCCGATCGTCGGCCACGCCGGCGACGGCAATTTTCACGTGCTGGTGCTGATGGATGTTAACGATCCCAAGGAGATCGCGCTGTCGGAAAAGTTCGTCGCGCGGCTGAATATGCGAGCGATCGCCATGGATGGCACCTGCACCGGCGAGCACGGCATCGGCCAGGGCAAGATCGGCTTCCTGCGCCATGAACTCGGCCACAGCGTCGACATCATGCGCACGATCAAGCAGGCGCTGGATCCGCAAAACATCATGAACCCGGGCAAGATTTTGCCGGGAAACTAGGCGGGTCCTCCGACGCGAGCTTCGCAGGCAGCTGGTCTTAACCATGCCACGATTGGACCGAGATCGGCCGCACTGCGAGGTCTGAAACGGTCCGCCACCTTCGGAACCGATTCATAGCTTTCACGTTGCGGCAACCAATGGAACATCGTCAAAGCGGAGCGGTCGCCCATGAACTGGAAAGGCGTCTGGAAGAATCAATACGGGTCCATTGTCGAAATCACCGATGATGCGGATAATCGCATATCGGGATCGTTTCGAACCGCCCTGACGGATAGTAGGTTCCATGGCCAGGAAATTCCGATTTTGGGCGTCCACCGCGGCGACTGCATCAGCTTTGCCGGCGGCGGGAAAACGCCAGTCGGCGATGCAATCGTCTCTTATACCGGCCTGCTTCGAGAGGGAAAAATGGAGACGTTGTGGTTTGTCGTCTCGGATGCGGCGATTAGGGCCAGCGGCGAAGGCCAACCTGCGAAAATCGAAAAACTGAATTGGTGGCGTTCGATGTCGACCAGCGCGGACACGTTCCAAAGAAGCTAGTCCCAATGGCCAGCGAAGCATTTGGCCTCGCACGACGCCGCTCTGGTCATCGCGGTAGGGCCAGCAGCGGATGTCGACTACATACGTATGCGCCCAAAGCGAAAGTAAATCCGGAGCGTTAGCGTGTGATCGCAGGCTTCTCCTGCACGCCCTCGACAAGCGTCTGCAGCATCGGGCGGGTTGGCGCGAAGAACGTCGTGCCGGTGTGCGGTGTGGAGAAATCAAGCAGCCGGTCGTAGGCGCCCGGCGGCTCACCGACATACATGCGCTGCAGCATCTTCTCGATCACCCAGAGGTACCTGCTATAGCCGATGAAGTAGGTGCCGAACTCCTGCTGTCCCGGCCGGCCGAAGGGCATGTTGTCGCGCAATATGTCGTATTCGTTGCCGTCGGTATCTTCGATGGTGGCGAGCGACTTGTGCGACTTGCGCGGGGCGTCGTCATCGTCGATTTCGATGTTGTCGATCTTGGTGCGGCCGATGATCTCTTCCTGGAGCGGTGTCGGGGTTCGCGCCCACGCCTGGAGATCGTGCAGGTATTTCTGGACCACGACATAGCTGCCGCCGGCGAAATCGGCATCCTCATCGCCGACGAGTGCCGAGGCCGGCAGATCCAGCCCGGTCGGGTTGGCCGTGCCGTCGACGAAGCCGAGCAGGTCGCGCGCATCGAAATAGCGAAAGCCCGAGACCTCGTCGACGACGGTCACGCCATCACCGAGACTGTCGAGCAGAATACGCTCGAACTCGAAGCACATGTCGGGGCGTTCGGAGCGGATGTGGAAAAGAAGGTCGCCGGCGGTCGAAGGGGCTGAATGAACAGCGCCCTTGATCGGCGCGAACGGTTTCAGTTCCAGCGGCCGCCGATCTGGAGAAAAACGATCCCAGAGATCGCGGCCGATGCCTGCAATGCACGACAGCCGCCCGGAAAGATCGCGGAATCCGACGTTCTTGACCAGATCATCAAGTTCTGCCAGCGCGGAGGCGACCTTGGCGAGCGCGCTCCGCTCGTTGGCGACATTGACGACAAGAAAGACCGCCGAAAGCGACAGCGGAGCGTCGATACTTTGCGCATCGATCGGCACGCGATCCCAGTTCTTGCCCGACATCTAAATTCTCCACTTTGCCGGGATTTGTTTCAGATCACCGGACATCACGCAACCGCGGATGAGACATCACGCAACACCGGATGAATTGCCTCTTTATCGACACGCGGATGCGGGTAGAGTGCGGCAGAATTCAATCAACCCGTTCGGAGCTGATGCTCGCACGCCTGTTCGTGATCTTTGGTGGCCTGTTTGTGCTGGTGCTGTGTGCGGCGCTGGTGGTGCCGTATTTTGTCGACTGGACCGGCTACCGCGCCGATTTCGAACGCGAGGCGAGCGCCATTCTCGGCCGCAAGGTGACCGTGCAGGGCGACGCCACGGCAAGGCTGTTGCCGTTCCCGTCGGTGACCTTCGCGAATGTCGCCGTCGCCGGTGGCCCCGACGGCCAGCCGGCCATGACCGTCGAGACGTTTTCGATGGATGCGGAACTGGCGCCCTTCCTGCGCGGTGAAGTGCTGATCTTCGACATGCGGCTGGTGCGGCCGAAAGCGACCATCGACATTGCCAATGACGGCACGGTCGACTGGGCGATGCGGCCATCCTCGCCCTTCGACCTCAACCAGATCTCGATCGAGAAGCTGACGGTGACGGAAGGCCAGGTCGAACTGCGCCACGCTGCCGGCGGGCGCAGCCATCTCATGTCCGAGATCAACTCGACCATTTCGGCCAAGTCGCTGGCCGGCCCGTGGCGCATGGACGGCACGCTTCGGCTGGACGGGTTGCGCACCGCGGTCGCGGCCTCCACCGGCAAGGCAGAAGGTACCGGACAGATGCGGCTTCGGCTGAAGGCCGATCCCGATGCCTATCCGCTGGTCATCGAGACCGACGGCAATGCCGGCATCGTCAATGGGGCGGCCGTCTATTTGGGCCAGTTCAAGATTTCAAATCAGGACAAGAATGGCGCCGACAAGAACAGCGCAGAGCTGCGCGGCACCGATGGCGAGACGGTGAAGGTCTCGGCCGGCAAGCCCGATCCGGGCTTTCGGCTGAACGGCAAGTTTTCGCTCGACCACCAGAAGTTGGGTGTCGACGAATTTCGCTTCGAGACCGGGCCGCTCGACAATCCCTACACCGCCGACGGCAAGGCCTCGGTCGATCTCGGGCTAAAGCCGAGCTTTGCCATCGAAGCCAGTGGCGCTCAGGTGCAGCTCGACGAGGCGGTGGGTGCGCAAGCTGGTGCCGGCCTGACATTGGATCAGCGCATTGCAGGGCTGGAGCAGGCTTTGCTCGATCTGCCGAAGCCGACCATTCCCGGTACCGTCGAGGTCAAGCTGCCAGCGGTGGTGGCCGGCGACACCACGGTGCGCGACGTTCATCTTTCCGCCGAGCCGGTCGATGGCGGCTGGTCGGTGAAATCGCTTGCAGCGACCTTGCCCGGTCGCACCAGGCTGGAAGCCGATGGCATGCTGTTACTCAACGTGGAGGGCCATTTCGGCTTCAACGGCTCGTTGCTGCTCGCCGTGGCGCAACCTTCGGGTTTTGCAGCGTGGCTGTCGAAGGATGTCGACGAGGCGATCCGCCGTCTGCCCGCCGCCGGCTTCAAGGCCAAGGTCGACCTCTCGGAGAAGCGGCAAGCCTTCAGCGACCTCGAATTGATCCTGGGCAAGGCGAAGTTCTCCGGCCGCATCGATTCCAGCCAGCCCGACGATGCCAAACCATCGGTGCTGATGAGGCTCGAAGGCGGCGCGCTCGATGTCGACGGGCTGGCGGCCTTTGCCTCGATCTTCGTCAGCGACAAGGGCGCCAATCGCTTTGCCGACCGCGACCTCGATTTCCAGATCAAGGCAGGGCCGGTCAGCGCCGGCGGGCTGACCGCCGACACGGTCGATACCGCGCTGAGGTTGCGCGACGGGCTGCTCGAAATCGACCGGCTGTCGGTGGGCGGGCTGGCCGGGGCCTCGATCAGCGCCACCGGCAGGATCAAGGATTTCCCGGAACGCCCGACTGGCAAGCTCGACGCCTCGGTGGTTGCCGTCGACCTCAAGCCACTGATCGACGTCGCCGCCCAGCATTATCCCGACAGCGCCGTGCTCAAGGGACTGGCAAGCCGTGCCGCCGCCTATCCCGAGCTGTTCCAGGATGCGCGCGTCGACCTGGTGGCGAGTGCGGCCGACAATGGCGACGGCACCTCGGGCCTGGCGGTGAGCGGGCAAGGGAAGGCCGGCGGGTCGGCTTTTTCCGCGTCGCTGTCGGGAAGGGGGGCGGGGGACAAGCTTCTCGAAGCGCCGGTGGCGCTGACCTTCAACGCCAAAAATCCTGACGCCACTGCGCTGCTGGCGCTTTACGGCCTGCCGGCGCTGCCGCTTGGCATGCTGGGCGAGGCAAGCACGGACATCCAAGCCAAGGGCACGCTTGGCGGCGGCCTGGCGACGAGTTTCAGCCTTGCCGGTGACGACTTCAAGGCTGGTTTCGAGGGGACGATCGCCGATACGCCGCAAGGCCTCGCCGCCAAGGGCAAGCTTAGCCTCGACGCCGCCGACATCGAACCATGGCTGATGACATCAGGCATCGGCCTGCCAGGCATGGGGGCTGGCATGTCGACGTCGCTCTCGGCGCAGGGTGACTATGGCAACGGGCTGCTGGTGCTGGACGAACTCAGCGGCGCCATCAACGAAGCGGCGGTGTCCGGCGACGTCAATGTCGACGTCAAGGACGGCGTGCCGCATCTGGCCGGAGCGCTGGTGCTCGACGAACTCGACCTCGATCCGATGGCGGTGGCGCTGTTCGGCGATTCCGCCTTTCTTGCCGACAAGGAAGGAACCGACAAGGGTGGCGTGTGGCCGGCCACGCCGTTCAGCCAGAAATCCAGCCTGCCGTTCACCGCCGATCTCGACCTGACGACGGCAGCCCTTGCCGCCGGCCGGTTCGCCACCGCGTATGATGCCGCCTTTTCGCTCAAGCTCGATCAGGAAGGCATCCGCGTTTCAGATCTGAAGGCGAAATTGCTGGGCGGGGCTCTGACCGGTCTGTTCGAACTGAAGAACAATGACGGCACCGGCCTTTTCACCGGGCAGATGAAACTGGCGGGCGCCGATCTGGCGACAGTGCTGCCGGATGCCGGCATCAGCGGCAATGGCGATTTCTCGACGGCGCTGTCAAGCAGCGGCAAATCGGTCGAAGGGATGGTGGCAGCCTTGTCCGGCTCCGGTACGGCGGCGTTGAAGAGCTTGCAGGTCGCCGGCGTCAATCCCGATGCGTTCAGTGCGTTCCTCGCCAAGGCGGATGCGATCGGGCGTGACATCGATGCGGCCAAGACCGCCGGCTTTGCGCCTGACATCGCCGCCGATGGCAGTCTTGCCGCCAAGGATACCGACATCGCCTTCACTGTTGCAGGCGGCATGCTTAGGGCACCGCCGGTCAGCCTCGAGAATCCGGCGGCGACTTTGTCCGCCGACATCACGGCGGATCTCAATACCAACATAATTTCCGCCAAGGGGGCGATCAACTATCGGCCGGGCGACGAGGCCCTGGTCGGCTCCGAGCCGGCTGTGAATTTCACCGCCGAGGGGCCGCTAGGCGCCGTGAAGCGGCAGTTCGACAGCGAGCCGCTGGCGCAGTTCCTGACCCAGCGCGCGCTGGAGAAGGAGCAGCAGCGCGTCGAGGCGATGCAGGCCGCACTGCTCGAGAAGCAGCGGCTGCGGCGCGAGGTGCGCTACTACGCGGCGCTGCAGACCGAACGTGACAAGGCCGCCGAGGAATTGCGCAAGCAGGAGGACGCCGCGCGGCTGAAAGCCGAGGCCGACGCGAAAGCGAAGGCCGAAGCGGATGCCCAGGCAAAAGCCGAGGCCGATGCCAAAGCTCAGGCCGACGCTGAGGCGAAGGCCGAGGCGGATGCCGACGCCAAAGCCAAGGCGGATGCGGACGCGAAGGCCGCCGCCGAACAGCAGGCTGCCGACGAGGCGGCAAAGGCGCAGGCCGAACAGGAG
>NZ_JAMYSA010000130.1:0-14887 GCF_040321735.1 Mesorhizobium sp. M0293 | reverse complement strand
CCCCGCCCCCCCCCCCCCCCCCCCCCCCCCCCCCCCCCCCCCCCCCCCCCCCCCCCCCCCCCCCCCCCCCCCCCCCCCCCCCCCCGCGGCGATGGCGCCTGTACCCCCACCCGGACCTACGGTCCGACCTCCCCACAAGGGGGAGGTAGAAGAAAGAAGGTCAGGCAGCGGCTTCCTGCTGTTGCTGCACACTGCGGCTGAGGCGGCGAACCTCCTCGTCGTTGAGCAGGCCACCGGCGCGTAGCAGGCTGGCAAAGCGGCCATTGCGCAGCGACAGCTCGGTGAAGCCGCCCATCTCGATCACCCTGCCCTTGTCCATGAACACGACCAGATCGGCGTCGCGAACGGTGGTCAGGCGGTGGGCAATGATGAAGGTGGTGCGGTCGCGCCGCAACTCGTCGATCGCTTCCTTGACGCGATCCTCGGTCTCGACGTCGAGCGCGCTGGTCGCCTCGTCGAGCACCAGGATCGGGGCATCCTTCAGCACGGCGCGGGCAATGGCGATGCGCTGGCGCTCGCCGCCCGACAGCTGGCCGCCACGTTCGCCGACCAGCGTGTCGTAGCCATTGCTCTTCGACAGGATGAAGTCCTGCGCCGCTGCCGCATTGGCGGCGGCATGGATCTCGTCATTGCTCGCATCGGCACGGCCGACGCGGATGTTGTCCTCGATCGAGCGATTGAGCAGGCCGGCATCCTGGAACACGGTGGCGATCGAATGGCGCACCGACTTGCGGGTCACGGTGCGGGTGTCGATGCCGTCGATGAGAATCCGGCCATGCGACGGCGAGAAGACGCGCTGCAGCAGGTTGATGAGCGTGGTCTTGCCGGCGCCCGTCGGGCCGACGATGGCGACGGTCTGACCAGCCTGGACCTCGAAGGAGACGTCGTCGATGCCATGGCCCGAATTGGCGAATTCGAAGCCGACATTCTCGAAGCGGACATGGCCGGTGACGTTAGTGAGATCGCGCAAGCCGTCCGGCTCAGCGGCATCAGCCGCGGAGTCCTCGAGATGGTAGAAATCTTCGAGCTTGGCACGGGCCTCGGAAATCTGGTTGGCGAAAGCCGACATCTGGTCGAGGCGAGCGATCAACATCGTGGCAAAACCGGTGAAGGCGATGACGTCGCCGACACCCAACTGACCGTGAGTCACGAGATAGGAGCCGATCGACAACACGATCAGCATCGAGATCGCCGACGACAGACGGTGCAAGGCATTGGCCAGCGCCCACCAGTCGAGCACAGGGTTCTGCGCGTCGAGCAGGTTCTTGACGTAGCGGCGCAGCGTATCGGCCTCGTGGCCGAGGCGATTGTAGCTCTGCAGCACCGCAACGTTGCTAACCGAGTCGGTCACATGCGCGAACACCTTGTGGTAGTGGCGCTCAACCGCAGCCTGGCCCGCCTTGGTGCGGCGCATTACCATCCGACCGATGCCGACGTAGAGCAGCCCGAGGCCAAGCAGCACCAGCGACATGCGCAGATCCATGCTGATCGCGGTCGGGACCAGCAGTACGAGGGCGACAGCCGTGGACAGATGCTGGCGCATGAATTCAAGCCAAAGGCTAAACAGGGTTTCGACGGCGCGCAGCATCGTGTGCAACGCATTGGAGGTGCCGTGCTGATGGTGCCAGGCGAGCGGCATGGTGATCACGCGCTCGAAGGACTGGCACAGAACTTCGCTGCGCCGCTTGTGAGCAAAGCGGTCAGCGCCGCGCGCCACCATGACGAAAGCAACGATGTTGAAGGCGCCGAGACCGGCCCACATGACCAGCGTGGTGAAGACAGAGCCGCGCTCGGAGATGGCGCCGATGACGCGACCGAACATAATCGGCTCGAGAAGCGCTACGATAGCGAGAGCCACGTTGGCCGAACAGATCAACGCGACGCGTTTCCTGTCCGCAGCCAGATATCCGAGTGCTCGCCAGTAGATTTGCAGAAGGGTCACCCCAGTTACTCCGCCATGCTGTTTATTGTGCACTGCATCATTTTATTCGTACCGGTTGATACGTCGCAAAACAATGGCCGTGTACCTCTTCAGTTCCCTCAGGGCGAACAAAAGATGGCGACGTTCCGAAATCTGCCGTGATCAGCTAACGGTTTGAGAAAACAGGTAAAATGTCAGGCATGCGGCGAAATCATGGCAGCTCGCGCGTGCTGCCATAATTTTAATCAGCAGCAATGTCGGGCGGGTGACCAAGGCCGAAATCGCCGTCTGCACAGTATAGCGCGAAACAAATCAGCCTTGCGCCTCTCCAGGCGACGGGAGGCCCCGTCTCTCCGCTCGAGCCGACTCCCATGGCGCACTTCAAGTCCTTGATTTCATGCGCTTCTCAGGGGCATGCCCTTCAGTCGGGCCAATGGCAACACCGGACGGCACGGCGCCTCCCATCCTGTCATGGTCCAAAAACCGCGCCCCGGGCCCTAGACCCGAGAGCACGCTCTTTAGGCAGCATATGTCAGGCCGGAATCCTGACGATGACGTCGGTAACTTCGCCATCCTTCAGTTCGAGCGCCGAAGCCTTGGTCTTTGCCCCATTCACCTCCAGCGACACGGCCTTGGCCTTATTGTCGCGGATGACACGAACCTTGAGTTCGGCGCCCAGCATCTTGAGGGTTGCCGAGTAGCCGTCCCAGTGGCTCGGCAGTTTCGGCTTGAACTGGACACGCTTGCCGCGCCGTTCGATGCCGAGGATGCCTTCGACCGCCGCCCTGTAGAGCCAGCCGGCAGAGCCGGTGTACCAGGTCCAGCCGCCACGGCCGCCCTTGTTGTTGCCGGCATTGTCGTCCCCGGCATAGATATCGGCCGCCACGACATAAGGCTCGACGCGATAGTGCTCGGCCGAGGCCTCGTCGGTCGCATGGTTGACCGGATTCAGCATCGACAAACAGCGATAGGCCTCGTCGGTCCGCCCCATCTCGGCGAGCGCGATGACGAACCATGTGGCGGCATGCGTGTACTGGCCGCCATTCTCGCGCACACCGGGCGGATAGCTCTTGATGTAACCCGGGTCCTTCTCCGTCTTCGAGAAGGGCGGGGTGAACAGCCTGACGATGTTGAGCTTGTCGTCGACGAGCAGCTTGGTCGCCTGCTCCATCGCCGTCGTCGACCGCGCCGGATCGCCCTCTCCCGAAAGCACGCTCCAGGACTGGGCGATCGAGTCGATCTTGCACTCCTGCGAGGTTCGCGACCCTAGCGGGCTGCCATCGTCGAAGCTGCCGCGCCGGTACCATTCGCCGTCCCATGCCGTGCTTTCAAGCGCCCGCTTCAGCACATCGGCATGCTTTGCCCAGGCCTGTGCACGCTTGGTATCGCCCTCGGTCTTGGCAACAGGGGCGAAGTCGCCCAGTGTCTTCAACAGGAACCAGCCGAGCCAGACGCTCTCGCCCTTGCCGTGCTCGCCGACGCGGTTCATGCCGTCGTTCCAGTCGCCGCCGAGGATCAGCGGCAGGCCCGCAGGGCTGCTGCGCTTAATGGCGAGGTCCAGCGCCCGCGCGCAATGGTCGTAGAGCGACCCCGTCTTCTTCGAAACCTCGGGAGTGAAGAAGGCATCGTGCTCATCCTCGCCCAGCGCCTGTCCGTCGATGAAGGGCAGTTGCTCCTTGAGGATGGTGGCATCACCGGTGACCAGCAGGTAGCGCGCCGTGGCGTGGGCCAGCCAGACGACGTCGTCGGAGATCAGGGTGCGCACGCCGGCGCCGGTGCGCGGCAGCCACCAGTGCTGCACGTCGCCCTCGGGGAACTGCCGCCGTGCCGCGTTGAGGATCTGGTCGCGCGCCAGCTGCGGGTCGTGCGCCAGCAACGCCAGCGTGTCCTGCAACTGGTCGCGGAAGCCGAAGGCACCGCTGGCTTGATAGAAAGCGGAGCGGGCACGGATGCGGCAGGCCAGGCTCTGATAGGGCAGCCAGTGATTGACCATGGCGTCGAGCGCCTTGTCCGGCGTCTCGACCTGGATGGTGTCGAGAAAGCCGCGCCACCCGCGCTCATTGTCGGCCAGACGCTGATCGAAATCCTTGACCCGGTGCTCCCGCACCAAGGCGCTCGCCTCCTCGGCGGACTCGGCGTCACCGAGCAGCCAGAGCAGCGTCACGTCGCCGCCTGCCGGAATCTCGATGTCGCGGGCGATCGCCGCGCACGGATCGTCGCCGGCCTCGACACGGTCCGATAGTGCAGCACCGCTCAGCACCGCCTGCGGAAGCTCGCTGGAGCCATGCCGGCCCAGGAACTCCGAGCGGTCTGATGTCACCGAATGGACGCCACCATCGGCGGCGAGGAAGGCCACCCGCTCGCCGAAATCGAGCCCGTAGGGGTTTTGCGCCAGCAATGCACCGGTGGCTGCGTCACGGGATGGGACGATGGTTGCCGCCGTGCTCGACCGATGCCCGCCGAGCACCCATTCGGCATAGGCATAGACACGCAGCCGCGCCGGCACCGAGCCGGAATTCTGGATACGCAGCCGCGAAATCTTCAGAGGATCAACCGGATCGACGACATGGGTAAGGTCCATCGACAACGGCCCGCGCTTCGAGCGGAAGGTCGAGAAACCCTGGCCATGCCAGGCCTCGTAGGTCATCGAGGGATCGCGCACCATGGCGGCGAGCGGCGAGAACGCCTTGCCGCTGGCCTGATCGTAGATGTAGAGGCCCTCGCCCGGCCGGTTCGAGACCGGGTCATTCGACCATGGCGTCAGCTGATAGTCGCGGCTGTTGCGGCTCCAGGTGAAGGCAGCCCCCTCGGCGGAAGTGTGGAAGCCGAACGAGGCGTTGGAGACGACGTTGATCCACGGCTGCGGCGTCGTGCGCCGGCCGGCCAGGCGCACGACATAGTGCCGCCCGTCGCCGTCGAAACCGCCAAACCCGTTCCACTGGCTGAGCCCCCTTCCATCGGCGCTGACATTGGCGACCGCCTGCGAGGCAAATGCATGCATCGTGGGCACCAGGGACGGCAGTTCGCGCGGAACCGGCAATGCTGCGGGCAGCAGGGCATCGCGGGCCTGCAGCGCCGCCGCCTCGGCCCGCTCGATCTGGTCGAAGATGGTGCCGTTGCGCGTGTGCAGGACGACGCGAGCGACGGCGAGCAGCGTCTTGTAGGTCGTCTCGTCCATAAGGTCGCGGCGCACCGCGAAAATGTGCTGGCGAGGTCCGAGTTCCTTGCCACGCAAACGGCTGTTCTCGCACAGCGTCTCGACCGCCCGCTGCAGGTCCTGGACATAGGAGGACGCCTGCTCGTTGACGACGACGAAGTCGATCATCATGCCGCGGGTGCGCATATATTCCTGGAAACGCAACGCCTGGGCGACGATTTCGAGATCGGCGACGTCGCCGATCCTGACCAGGAAGATCGGGAAATCGCCGGAAATGCTAGTCGGCCACAGGCTCGACTGCTTGCCCAGCCCCGTGGCAATGGATTCCGCCGGAAGACGCAGGAACGGGTCCGGATAGATCAGATAGCGCGCCAGCTTCTGCACATTGGCGGCATCGGTCAGGCTGAGGCCCATATGGCGGGTCTGCACCTGGCTGCGCGTCCAGGCGAGCATCGCCTGGCGGGCAAAGCTCTCCGGATGGTCGAGCCGGGCGATGGCCTCGTCCAGTTCGGCGCGGCCGGCGCCGACGACGGTCCAGAAGGTCAGCGATATCTTCTTGTTGGCCGGCACGCGCACCTGACGGCGCAGCGAAGCGACGGGATCGAGCGTGAAGCCCGAATGGCCACCGAGCCTGGCGCCCGGATCGAAGGCGGCAGCGTCGACAATGGTACGGCCACGGCCGATGAAGGCGCGCCTGTCGGTCTCGGCCTCGGCATCGCGCGCCGATCCGGACGGATCGGTGACGAAATGCACCATGGCGATATCGGGCTCGCTGGTCTCGCGCTTGCGCCGCGTAGCGAAGATCGCCGCGTTATTCGATGCGATTTCGGTTTCCACGAACATCTTCGAGAAGGCCGGATGCGCGTTGTCGGATGCTTCCAGGCCGAGCACCAGTTCGGCAAAAGAGGTCACTTCAATGTGACGGTCGGATGGACCATCATTGTAGAGCGTGACCCGACGGCCCTCGCCGTTGCCTTCCGAAATGACGATGCATTCAACCTCGGAGCGCAGCGTGCCCACCGATTTGACGAAGCTCGCCTTGTCGTCAGAGAACAAGGTCTGCGCCTTTTCCTCGGCGGCGCGCTTAGGCTCCGATGTCGCCGACCACCAGTCGCCCGTGTCGGCGTCACGCAGGAAGATGTAGGAGCCAAGCCGGTCCTCGGTCGGATCCGGCTGCCAGCGGGTGACGGCAAGATCGCCCCAGCGGCTGTAACCCGAGCCGGTCGCCGTGACCATTACCGAATAGCGGCCGTTCGACATGACGCTGGTCGAGCGCAGCGATTGCAGCGGGTTGAGCACGATGCGGGTGTCAGGGCTCTCGATCTCGGTCTCGTCCTTGGAGCGTTCGTCGGCCTCGGTCCTGACAGTCGCGGTCGGAATGTCGCGCGGCGCCCTCTCCTGCAGCAGCAATTCGGCCGATTCGATGACCGGATCGCTGTGGAAGCGGTCGCGCATGCGGCCTTCGAAAATGGCGTCGGCGACCGCCACGATCGACATGCCCGAATGGTGCGCCATGTAGTTCTGCACGACGACATGGTCGGTGCCTTCCGGCACGCGCTGCGGCGTGAAGTCGACGGCGTCGTAGTAACCGTGGCGGCCTAGTGCGCCGACTTCCCTGAGGTGGGCGAGATTCCGTACGGCTTCGCGCGGGTTGAACTGGGCCGCCAAGATGGTGGCGTAAGGCGCGATCACCGTGTTCTGGCCAAGGCCGCGCTTCAGCCCGAGCCCGGGCACGCCGAAATTGGTGTACTGGTAGGTCAGTTCACGGTCGCGGGCGTTGTAGGCCGCTTCCGAAATGCCCCACGGCACGTTCTTCTGGCGGCCGTACTGGATCTGGCGCTTGATGATCAGCTTGCTGGTCTGGTTGAGAATCGAGCCTTGCGGCTCCTTCATCACCAGCGGCGGCATCAGATATTCGAACATCGAGCCGGACCAGGACATCAGCGCGCCCTGGAAACCGATCTCGACGATCGGCCGGCCGAGCCGGAACCAGTGCTCGGTCGGCAGATCGCCCTTGGCGATGGCGAACAGGCTGGTCAGCCGTGCCTCGGAAGCCAGAAGGTCGTAGCAGCTTTCATCGAGCTGATGTTCCTCGACCCGGTAGCCGATCGACAGCAGCTTGCGCTCCGGCCGCATCAGGAATGAGAAATCCATCTCGAAGGCGAAGCGGCGCGTGCGCTCGCGCAAGGTGAGCAGCTTGGCACGCAGCGCCTCGACCGCATTGTCGTCACTGTGCGCATCATGGACATGCGCCTCGCAGGTGGCTTCCAGCCTTGCCGCCCAGTCGACGATGACATCGCTCTGGGGCGATGCCGCCTCGGTGTGGATGGCGGTGGCAAGCTTGCGGATTTCGCCGGCCAGCACAGCCAGGTTGATGGTGCGGATCGACGCCATTTCCGGCTGCGCCTTGATGGTATCGACCGCGCGCCGCATACCGTCGAGACGGTCGGCGAGGCGCTGGCGCAGGGGGCGCAGCTGACGACGGTCGTCGGGCAGTTCGTCAAGGCTTTCGCTGAGGATGGCGACCGTGTCGAGAATGCCTTCGAAATCGCCCTGGAGATGGACGGAGGGCGCTTCGGCCCATTCGGCGCAGGCTGCCGCCACCGCTACCAGATGGCCGGCAAGATTGCCGCTGTCGACCGCAGAGATGTAGAGCGGGTAGAGGGGCTTCAGCGTCGTCGTGTCATACCAGTTGAAGAGGTGGCCGCGGTCGCGCGGCATGCCCTCGATCGTCGACATGGTGGCGTCGATGCGGGTGATGGCGTCGGACAGGCTGATCCAGCCGAAATCGCGAGCGGAGACGACGGACAGCAGGTAAACCCCGATATTGGTCGGCGAGGTGCGTGGCGCCACCACGGGCGCCGGGCTTTCCTGGAAATTGTCGGGCGGCAGATGGTGATGCTCCGATGTCACGAAGCTTTCGAAATAGTGCCATGTGCGCCGCGCCACCGTGCGCAACGTATGGATATCGGCCTGCGATATGCGCAAGCGATCCTCGGTTTCAGCCGAACGGCTGATCCAGCTGGCGATGGCCGGCGAACCAATCCAGAACAGGGCGAAGAAGAAGGCAACGAAGGCGCCGGTCGAATCGGCCAGCACCGGAATGGCAAGGCCGACGAAGCCGATGATCACGGCGCCATACATCATGCCGTAATACGATCCGACATCATTGTCGCCCGCCTTGTGCGCCTGCGAGGCGGTACGCCATTCCAGCAGATTCTGGCGGCTGACGAACAGCCGGTAGAGCGTGCGCACGATGGCGTCGCCCATCATCCAGGCGTTATGCGCCATCAGCACGATCTTCAGCGCCACCATGGCGGTACCGAAGGCGACGTCGCGCGCCAGCGCCGAGAAATGGCCGCGCGGCGTCTGGTCGCCACTCTTGGGCAGGATGGCATGGACGATGTCGAATGTCGGTGCCATGAACAGGCTGAGGATCAGCAGAGCCTGCCATTGCGCGGCCTGCGTGAAGGGCAGCAGCGTCCAGCCGGCGATCGCCGCCATCACCCAGAAGATCGGCGTCAGCGAGCGGCGCAGATTGTCGATCATCTTCCAGCGCGACAGAGCCGGCACGCCGGAGCGTGGATCGAGCATGAAGCCGAGCAGCTGCCAGTCGCCGCGCGCCCAGCGATGGTGGCGCGAGGCGTCGACCGAGTAGCGCGTCGGATAGTCCTCGACCAGTTCGACGTCGGTGACCAGCGCCGCGCGCGCCAGCGCGCCTTCCAGCAGATCGTGGCTGAGGATGGTGTTTTCCTCGATGCGGCCCTGCAGCGCCGCCTCGAAGGCGTCGACATGATAGAGGCCCTTGCCGGTGAAAGACCCGTCGCCGAAGACGTCCTGATAGAGATCGGACACGGCAAAGACATAAGGGTCGAGGCCGCGATTGGCCGAAAACACCCGCTGGAAAAACGACGCGTCGTCGCCTGATGTCAGCGACGCGGTGATACGCGGCTGCAAGATCGCATAGCCGGCGGTGACGACACGCTTGCTGGCATCGAAATGCGGGCGGTTGAGCGGGTGGCAAAGCTTGCCGACGAGGGTCGCGACCGCGTCGCGGGTGGTGCGCGTGTCGGCATCGAGCGTCATCACATGGACGACGCTCTCCGGCAGCGGCACGTCGAGCGGCAGGAACGTGGTGTCGCTGTCGCCGCGCAGCAGGAGGTCGAGTTCGTGCAGCTTGCCGCGCTTGCGCTCCCAGCCCATCCAGGACCCTTGAGCCGCATTGAACAGCCGGCGCCGGTGCAGGATGTAGAAACGCGGCGCGCCTTCGGAGGGATAGCGGTCGTTGAGACGGGCGATCTCGGCACGGGCGAATTCGAGGATTTCAGTATCCGCCGCATCGATCTCGATCTTCGAGTCGGGCCAGTCAGACAGCAGCGCGAAATGGATCTCATCGGCCGTGTTGGCGAGATGATGCACCTCGATATTGCGAATGTTCTCCTCGACGTCGTCGCGCGAGCCGATCAGCGACGGCACAACCACCAGCGTGCGCGCCTCGGGCGGTACGCCGTGCCTGTAATCGTAGCCGACGAGGCGCGTCGGTTTGAGGAACAGCGATACGACCGTGTTGAAGAAGGCGAGCGCGCCCTCGCTGGCCGGCACGGCAAACAGCGCGAGCATCAGGACGATTGACGGCACCGACAGGCCGAGATTGGTGAGTGCGTTGCCGGAAAGGACGAGAAGCAGGGCCGTCAGTGCAAACACCGGCACGACGATGCCAAGCCACCCCGTCTTGCGGAAGGCACGCTTGACCGTCTGGCTGATGGTCGGCCGATAGCCGATCGCCTTCTCCAGCTCCAGCCGGCGCGGGCCGACGAGAAAGAAACCGACATCGGTGTGAGCGGATGCGGCAGGGACGGCATCCTCATCGCCTGGCATGGTCTCGCCAGCGGCGTGGCCGGCCAGCTCGATGGCCTTTTCCGCGACCCGATATTCCGAAAGGTCCGAACGGCGCGCCAGTTCCTCGATCGCGGTCCGGTACTGGTCACGCGAGAAGAAGTCGAGCGCGGCGAAATCGGTGCGCTCGCGCAGCACGGTATCGATGCGGCTGACGCCTTCGAACCAAACAGTCCAATCGACGTCGTTGATGAGGCGCAGGCC
Source organism: Mesorhizobium sp. M0293 (assembly GCF_040321735.1). Lineage (NCBI taxonomy): Bacteria > Pseudomonadati > Pseudomonadota > Alphaproteobacteria > Hyphomicrobiales > Phyllobacteriaceae > Mesorhizobium > Mesorhizobium sp. M0293. The sequence continues at coordinate 4,709 of NZ_JAMYSA010000130.1, read as the reverse complement.
GCGGATGATGTTGCCCGTCGTCACGTTGCCGCTGGACAGCGTGCGATGTTCGGAAATGATGATTTCCTCGGCGTCGGAGCCGGTCTTTTCGAGCTCGCCTTCCAGCCATTCCAAGGCCTTGCCGGCATTTTGCGATCCATCGCGCAAGCGGTAGAGCAGCTGGGTGGCAAAGGTGGTGTCCTGCGCGTGGGCGCTGAAGTTGGACAGGATCGCCTGGCGGTCGGCGCTGTCGTCGGTGGCCAGAACCTGGTCCGCCACATCGTTGGCGATCTGGCGCATCTGACGGGTGCGATTGACCCTGACCGCCAGCCGGCGGAGATTTTCGATCAGGACGAAGCGCAGCAGGGAAGGCAGCGCCCAGAGTTCGCCGATCTTCAGCGGCTCGACCGATTGAAAACCCTGGACGATGGCCTTGAACATCGTCGCCGAGACGGAACTGTCCGAATGCGCCACATAGGTCCAGGCCAGCGCCAGCGCGCGTGGCACGCTGCCGTTGTCAGGCAGTTTCAAGGTCGGCAGCTGGCGGTAGAAGCGGCGCGGCAGGTCGCGCTTGACCTGGAAAATGGTCTCTTCGACGAGATAATTGTTGTCGAGCAGCCATTGTGCCGCCGGCGTGATCGTCTCGCCTCTCGCCTGCACTGCATTGGTCGAACGGTAGACTTCCAGGATCTTCTTCGCACTGTCGCGGACACGCGCTTGAAAATCGAAGGGCGTCAGGCCGAACAGATCGGTGAGGTCGCCTTTTGCCAGGCTTTCACCGAGCAGCCGAAGGCGTTCTTCGGGCAGGTAATTGGAGCGGATCGGCTCTTCCGTGATGGCCGGGAAGCTCGCGCTTGTCTTCTCGATTTGGGCAGGGTTCGTCTGAATATTCATTGAAAATTCCGTAAGCGGCCAGTCAGCGGCGTCACCGCCACGGCAATGGCCCTAAAACCGATTCAAATGCAATTGGTTGCATAAACCCCATTTGCCGAAAGTTTGTTTCCGCACCACGATAGGGCGTCATCTCTCAGCGAAAAACAACGACGAGCACCCCTCCTCCCATCGAGATCGATCGACGGGGAGGATTCGGGCTTTTTCGTGATGCTCGCCGTCAGCTTACGCTATAATTCGCCGGCACCGCGATCATGTTTGGAAACAAGCGTTAATCGTTGCCTGAGATGTCGCCGAGCCGGATCACGAACAGCGTCGCCTCATGGGCAGGCTGGATAAGCAGGCTGGCGCTGTCCGGACCGGGCAGCAACGTGTCGAGCGGCCCGAGGCGAACCGGTTCGGCGGCGGCCACAGTGACTTCGCCGTTCAAGCACAGGATGAGGGTTGTGCCGGCTTCAGTCCGGATTTCCACGGGAGCCGAAACGACCAGGCGTTCGACCGAATGCGTCATCCGACTTCTGCGGGTCATGACATTGAGGTCGGTGATCGGCCCGCCGATCAGCGTGGCCGAGGTCTGCACGTTAGCCGGGAAGGAAAACAGGGCGGTCGTCCTGTTTATGGATTTCGGCGGGTAGCCGGCGATATCGAGGACGATGCCCTCGCCTTCGAGCACGGCAAGGGTGCGATCGATACCGGCAAACTGCGAGAACGGGCCGCTCAATTCGACGCGCGCCATCGAGACGCGCCAGTCGAAGTCGTCGAGCCCGGCACCTGCGGGCGAGACGGCGATTTCCGTCGTTACGCCGCCGCCGTTCTTCCACGGCATCGAGCGGTATTCGGCTGCCCGCAGGATGCGCATCGGCTCAGCCCAGAATGCCGGGCAGGTTGAGCTGGTGCTCCTTGGCGCATTCGACGGCGATGTCGTAGCCGGCATCGGCGTGGCGCATGACACCGGTCGCCGGGTCGTTCCAAAGCACCCGCTCCAGGCGCCTGGCGGCTTCGCGTGTGCCGTCGGCGACGATGACCATGCCGGCGTGCTGCGAGAAGCCCATGCCGACGCCACCGCCATGGTGCAGCGACACCCAGGTGGCGCCCGAGGCCGTGTTGAGCAGCGCATTGAGCAGCGGCCAGTCGGAGACGGCGTCAGAGCCGTCCTTCATGGATTCCGTTTCGCGGTTCGGCGAGGCGACCGAGCCGGAATCGAGGTGATCGCGACCGATGACGACAGGCGCCTTCAACTCACCCTTGGCCACCATTTCGTTGAAGGCGAGGCCGAGCCTATGCCGATCGCCGAGGCCGACCCAGCAGATGCGCGCCGGCAGGCCCTGGAACGCGATGCGCTCACGCGCCATGTCGAGCCAATTGTGCAGATGGGTGTTGCCGGGCGTCAGTTCGCGCACCTTGGCGTCGGTCTTGTAGATATCCTCCGGATCGCCCGACAGGGCCACCCAGCGGAACGGGCCAATGCCGCGGCAAAACAGCGGACGGATATAGGCCGGCACGAAACCGGGGAAGGCGAAAGCGTTCTCGAACCCCTCTTCCTTGGCCACCTGGCGAATGTTGTTGCCATAGTCGAGCGTCGGCACACCGGCGTTCCAGAATGCCACCATCGCCTCGACATGCTCGCGCATCGACGCGCGAGCCGCCTTCTCGACCGCCTTGGGGTCGCTGACGCGCTTCTCGCGCCATTCGGCCATCGTCCAGCCCTTCGGCAGATAGCCGTTGATGGGGTCATGAGCCGAGGTCTGGTCGGTGACCATATCGGGGCGGATGCCGCGCCTGAACATTTCCGGGACGATCTCGGCCGTATTGCCGAGCAGGCCGACCGACTTCGCCTCGCCGGCCCTGGTCCAGCGCTCGATCATCTCCATCGCTTCATCGAGTGTCTCGGCCTTCTCGTCGACGTAGCGGGTGCGCAGGCGGAAATCGATCGAGTCGGGATTGCATTCGATGGCCAGGCAGCAGGCGCCGGCCATGACGGCGGCGAGCGGCTGGGCACCGCCCATGCCGCCGAGCCCGCCGGTCAGGATCCATTTTCCCCGGAGATTGCCGCCATAGTGCTGGCGACCGGCTTCGACGAAGGTCTCGTAAGTGCCCTGCACGATGCCTTGCGTGCCGATGTAGATCCACGAGCCGGCCGTCATCTGGCCGTACATCATCAGGCCCTTCTTATCGAGCTCGTTGAACTTTTCCCAGGTCGCCCAATGCGGCACCAGGTTGGAGTTGGCGATCAGCACGCGCGGCGCATCGGGATGGGTGCGAAAGACCCCCACCGGCTTGCCCGACTGGACCAGCAAAGTCTCGTCATCGGCCAGCGTCCTCAACGAGGCGACGATGCGGTCAAAGTCGTTCCAGGTGCGTGCCGCCCGGCCGATGCCGCCATAGACAACCAGCTCGTTGGGGTTTTCGGCGACATCCGGGTCGAGATTGTTCATCAACATGCGCAGCGGCGCTTCCGTCAGCCAGGAGCGGGCGCTGATTTCGCTGCCGCGCGGGCTGCGGACTTCACGGATGTTGTGGCGAGGATTGTTCATGGCGTCACTCCATAAAAGGATCGAATGTCAGGCCTGCGCCCAAGACGTCGCGGTCTCGAGGATTTTCCGCAGTGTGGCGCGGATCGGTGCTGCGAACTCGGCATCGTAAGGCACCGGCCAATTGCCGGGCACGCCCTTGCCGTCAGGCTCGCGCATGTAGCCGCGGTTGGAGAGTTCCATCTGCAGCGCATGGACGCCCTGGTGCGGCTGGCCGAAATGGCGCGTGATCCAGCCGCCCTTGAAGCGGCCGTTGACGACGAAGGTTTCGCCGGTTTCGGCCATGATCTGGCCGACCATCGCCTGCAACGCCGGATCGGCGCTCTTGTCGTCATTGGTGCCGAGATTGAACACCGGCAGCGTGCCCTCGAACAGGCGCGGCAGCACCGAGCGGATCGAATGGCAGTCGTAGATGACGATCTTTTCGTGCAGGCCGCGCAGCCGGTCGATCTCGGCCTGCAGGGCGGCATGATAGGGCGCGAAGAATTTTTCGCGGCGCTCGTCGATCTCCGACGGCCCCGGTTCTTCGCCCTCGCGGTAGAGCGGATCGCCATCGAAGGTTTCGGTCGGGCAGAGGCCGGTGGTCGCCTGACCGGGATAAAGCGAGGCGCCGGAGGGATCGCGGTTGACGTCGATGACCGTGCGCGAGATCGCCGTATGCACGACAGTTGCCCCCAGGCTGCCGGCGAAATCATAGAGCTTGTCGATCCACCAGTCGCAATCGCGGCGACCGAGCCAGGACGACACCAGCCGGTTCTCGAGGCCGGCGAGATCGATGCCGGTGTGCGGGATCGATACCAGCAATGGGGCCGTCCCGCGCGCTACGGTGAGCCAAGGCGTGCCCGTCATCGTGCAGCTCCAGAAATCGACGGCAGCGTTATCGCGCCGGCGGCCTTGATGGTCGCACCACTGCGCACCATGGTGATCGCCTTTTCCATGTCGGGATGGAAATGCCGGTCATTGTCGAGATGCGGAACCTCGGCCCGGACCAGCTTGCGCACCGCTTCCAAGGCATCGCTCGAAGCCAGCGGCGCATGGAAGTCGCAGCCTTGCGCGGCGGCGAGCAATTCGATGCCGACCACCGCCGTTGCATTCTCGACCATGCCGATCAGCCGGCGCGCGCCGTGCGCGGCCATCGAAACGTGGTCTTCCTGGTTGGCCGAAGTGGGAATGGAATCGACGCTGGCCGGATAGGCTTTCTGCTTGTTCTCCGAAACGAGCGCCGCCGCTGTCACCTGCTGTCTCTTTTACACCTCTCAGAGCCACCGAGACGCTCGTGAGTGGAGTAACGGGGGTGATGCGTGATAA
>NZ_JAMYSA010000129.1:0-15441 GCF_040321735.1 Mesorhizobium sp. M0293 | reverse complement strand
CCTCTGCTGGCGCGCCGGGGGGCCTCGGATTTGTTAATAACACAAACAAACCACTCCAGCATTCCCCCACCCACAACACAAAAAGCCCCACGCGGGCCGCTCCCGCACGCGCCGCGCTTTCTGATCTTTCACAGCGTGGCATCTTCACGAAAATTCCAACACGCAATCCTGCCAAAGCGCCGTCCCATGCCGTTTACGCGAAACCGGCATGTTTTTGTACGACAGCGCGAAGAATTTTGTGGCTCAGAAGTAACGGCGACGCGTGCGGCTCTCGGTGAGTTCGCGGACCGCTTCGCGGAATTCGCGCAGGCTGGCGCGGATTTCCTCGATTGGCGCTTGCGGTTCGATGTCCTGCTCGGTCTGCCGCGCCTCCACGGATGGCTCGCGAGGCTGGGTCTCCTGCTGCGGCGAGGCGGGATGTTGCGGATAAAGCGCGGAACCAGGCTGAGGCGGATAGGGCAACTGCCTGGCATTGGGCGCCGACATGGACTGCGGATAGCCGGGCTGCTGCGTGTAGGCCAAAGGCTGCGCGTAGGGATAGAGTTGCGGGCCCGAATACGCTCGCGGCGGCACCGTGTGCGGGGGCTGAGGCGGCTGCGCCATCTGCGGGGCATAGGAAACAGGATTGCCGAACTGGAAGGGCGGCGGCGGGTAAGCCGCCGGGACCTGCTGCCGAGGCGCAAAGGCCGGTGCCGACTGGGGATAGGACGCCGGATCTTGCGTTGGCTTCCCGTTTTCAGCGGAGACCCACTCACCAGTATCGAAGGGCTCTTCCGGGGACGGCTTGCGGGACACGGCCTTGCGCAGCATCGACAGCAGCGCGCTGACCCTGCCGGGGCCTTCGTCCGGCGTGATCTCAGCCTGCTGGACAGGCGGTGGTGCTGCTGGCGGTGGCGGCGCAGGCGGAGATGCCGATGGTTGCGGAGCGGGTGGTTGCGGCGCAGGCGGGGGTGCTGCCCGATATGGCTTGTCCTCGTAAGGCGTCCGGCGTTGGTCCGCACCGCGGTCGCGGCGCGAGCGCGAATTGGCGGTGTCACGCAGGCTCTCATAGGCGCCACGCATGGCGCCGAGGCCAATGCCGGAGGCAAAGCCCAGCAACAGGCCGGCAAGCGCCACCACGACCCGCGACGGCCCGTTTGCCTCGAGCGGCGCGAAGGCCTTCGAGATCACGTTGATGTTGGCGGTGTTGATGTCCTTCTGCTCGCCGGTCTCCTTGGCACGCAGCAGGTACTGTTCGTAGACGGAACGCTTGGCGGTAGCCTCGCGCTCCAGTTCGCGCATCGACACCAGATCGCCGTTGACGTCGCCGCTGCGCACCTTAAGCTGGGCCAGGCGAGAGGCGAGATCCTGTTCGAGCTGGACCGCGCGCTTGAGGTCGACCTGCAGCGACGAGCCGATGCGACGCAACTCCGCGGCGATGCGGTCGCGTGCGCCGGCAAGCTGGGCATTGAGAGCCTGGAGTTCGGGGTGACGCGGGCCGAACCGGATGGCGGCGCGGTCAGCCTCCTGCTTGAGCGTCGCATATTGCGAACGCAGATCGCTCATCGTGTTGGAGTTGATCTCCTCCGGCAAGGTGCCGGTCAGAACCGAGTTGACGTCGACCGAACGCGCCGAAGCCGCCCGGGCATTCAGCTCCAGCGTGCGGGCGCGGGCAACCGATAGCTGCTCGTTGAGTTTCAGCATCTCATCGTCGCTGATGAGGTGGCCCTGCGCATCGACAAGGTCGTGCGAGGCCCTGAAATCCTCGACCTTGCGCTCGGCCGCCTCGACGCCCTTGCGCAGTTCGTCCAGTCTGGCCGTGAGTTCGTCGGTGGCGCGGCCTGCGGTATCGGACTGGATCTGGCCGAAAGTCTGCAGGAAGACATCCGTCATCGTATTGGCGATCAGAGCCGATTTCTCGCCATTCTGCGTGGTGGCGCTGACGGTGATGACGAAGGTCTTGCCGCCGCGCTCCACCGAAAGGCTCTCGGCCAAATTGCCGACAGCAAGCGCACGACGGCGGGCGTCGTCGACACCACCTGGCCCGTCATTGCGTGACAGGATGGAGCGGATGAGCGACATGACGCTGAGGCCGCCGCCTTGCCCATTGAATTCCGGGTCGTTGACGAGATTGAGCTTGTCGACGACCTTGTTGAGAACTGTGCCTGATGTCAGCACCCGGACCTGGTTTTCGACGATGGCCAGCGTTGCGTCGGAGGCAACGACCGACTGGGTGAGGTCGCGATCGGTGAGCTTCAGGTCGCGCGGATCGACTATCAGTTCGGTGGTGGCTTCGTATTTCTTCGGTGTCGACAGTGCGATGGATATGCCGAGCGCGGCACCCAGCATCGTTGTCGTCACGATCAGCAGCTTCGATTTTCCGACACCACGGACGACCTGCATCGGATCGATCAGCGGCTTCCATTGCTGGCTGTCGGCGCCGTCGTCGTAGGATGCCGGCGTGTCGCTTGAACGATAAGGTTCGGATGCACGATCGGGGCGATAGGCGCCTGCGGTTTCGGTAGACTGTGTCCGTGGCGTGGTTTGCGCACGGCTCACCGACGAGGCCGGCTCATAGCCAGCCTGATACCCGTCCGTTGCGGCCGGATCCGACAGCTTCGGGTTCGTCCGCGTTTCGCGCTGTGAACGGGCGAGACGATGGCGGGTGGCGGCATCCTCGCGCCATGACGGGTCTGCCCGGTCCCCGATCGAGACCAGGGACGCGTCGGGTTCGTCGCCGCGCACAGCCTGGCCAAGCGCCAGCAACGAGCGCTCGCGCTTCCAGTCTTCGCGGTTTTCCCTGTCGACCATCTCTGGAACTTTACCCTTGGAGGCCTGCGAATGGCGATTGGCCGTTCGTTAAGCCACGCTAAACAGGCATGGAAAACAAAAGGTTAATTTTCGCGCGCCGAAGCTGCGGTTTCTCTCTTCGGTTGCATCTATCTTCGACACAACCTTAAGCCCCAGAACGGCGCGTTAAGTTTTCCGCCCTAGACTCTGCTTGAGACATGACGCAGGCCAGTGACATACCGCAAAGGCGGCCCCTCGCCCGGATCGGCAGCCCTCATGCAACCAACGATCAGTATGTGATCGTCACCACCACCGTATCCGTATAGACGCCGGCCGAAGGGGTCGTCTGCGGCGGCACGCGGCCATAGACGGTCAGGTTCTGGACTGCTCCGCTGCCGGTTCCCGGCACAGTGCTTCCCGGTGTCCCGGCGTCTCCCCAAGGCTGTGTTCGCGCAGCGTCCTTGTAGAGCCCATAGGTGACGCTTTCGGCGCCTTTCGACATCTTGCGCGAGGTTGGCGGGGACCCTGTAGTGCCCCCATTCAAGGAGACAGTGTAGTTGGTGGCAGGCGTGCAGGTGACCGACACTTGTCCGGTCGAATCGACGTTTGCGCCGAGAATTCCGACAGCACCGAAATCGATGTTTTGAGTGGCGACCAGGCAGTTTGCCGCAACGGTGGCGGTCACGTTGAAACTTGGCCGCGAGATCGTGCCCGTTCCCGTGCCGCAGGAACTGGACGTGGTGTATCGGTACCGAAATTCGACATTGGAACCGGAGAAAGCCGACAGATAGCTTCCGGGAGGCGTCGTTGGTTGGCTGCCAAGGACCGCGCCATAGATGGGCGCAGATCCAGATCCGGTTCCGATTGCGTTCAACGTCAATGCAAATGCGGGCGCACGAGCCGGGAATGCCCAGGAATAGGTGCCCCAAACGACGCTGCGGGCCGAATCGGAATAAAGCTGATAATTGAGCACGTTCGATCCGCTGAGCATTTGGCGCGCGGCTGCCGTCGCACCGCCGCTGCCCGCGCCCAGATTTGGACAAATCAGGATGCGGGCCAACGGCGTGCCGCTGCAGGTGACGCTCATGGTCCCGGTTGAATTCGTTTGCGCGCCGGAAAGCGTATCGATGAAACCGAAACTCTGGTCCGACAGGCCAAAGCTGCAGCTTTGGGACCAGGCGGTGCCGGGCAGCAGCAACACGGCAGCGATGACGAAATTTCGCAAGCTAGGTAGTTTTACGAACACACTGCGTTCCTGATCACGACCTGCTGGCCGGTTGCTGGTTTGAAAGTGAATTCGGCGCGGCATGTGCTGCCGTCGGCCCGCTCGACGATGGCAATATTGTGAGGAGCCAGCCCACGAACGTAAGCTTGGCCGTCATAACCGATCACAAATTCCTCTGAAGCACCGTCCAGCTTGCCTTTCAGACCTGCCTCAAGTGCAGCACCGCTGCTGTCGACAAAGGTGACGAGTGCTGCTGCCGGTGTTTGCGACACTCCGAATTTCACGACCACACCGCTACGGTCGGCCGGAACGACCGTTTCCTTGGTGGCCGGAACATCGGCATCGACCGGCAGGTTCTTCGGATCGATCGAAATGGTACTGGCTTCGTAGGAATTGAGATCGGGCACAAGTATACGGCCACGACTATCCGTCTCGCCGACAGGTCTGTTCTGACGCTCAACCTCCACACCTGGCGTGCCCACATCGACGACGGCAAAGGCGTCATCGATGCGGTTCGTCGCAAATACACTGCCACCTGCCACTGCGATGGCGCCGTCCATCTGTGCCGTCGCGCGGACATCCTTGTCGTATTGTTGGACGCCTGCTTCGAAGCGCGCGAACGGAGCGCGGTAGCTGGCTGCCGCCGATCGATTGGGAACATCTCCCTCCGACGTCCGCGCGCGCCAGCCGATGCTGCCATTCTCGAGCCGCTCGGCCTTGGCGACGTCGGCGACGACGTTCATCCCATCAGGGCCTTGTTCGACCCCGGTGGAGGCGGTGATGCCGTCATCGAAGGCGACCGAGATACCGGCGAACACACCAAAACTCTTGCGGTCGTCAAGATCCGTGAACGCGGTCGCGTAGAGCGTGCTCCGCTTGAACACTTGCTGGCTGTAGGAGAGGCCGACGATTTGGCTGCGTTGACCAGCGGCGTCCTTGAGATGGGTATAGGAAAGATTGAGGCTCGACAGATCGAGCGGCATCGGCACCGACAACGTTGCCTGATCGATCGCGCGCGGAACGCCGGGACTGAAGATCGGAAGACCATCCGGTCCCGAGAATTCTGGTTCGGCCGTCACCGAGGCGATGTCCTCGTAGTCGTCAAACGCCCTTTGAACCCTGCCATAGAGCGACCACCCGCCGTAGCTGAGTTCCAGCGACACGTTCACCAGTGAGCCGGTGTTTCCGTCATGGTGGCTTCCGGCGACCGCGACCGAAGCGGCGCCATATGGTCCGAGCGGGACCGCGACACCCAAGCCGCCATTGAGAAGCTCTTGGCCGCCTTCGAAATGGCCTTCAAGGGTGAGCCAATTTGTGAGCCCGTAGCGGGCGGTGGCGACACCCATGACACGCTGGTCGTAGTCGTTGGATTCGACCCCGAAATTCCGCCTTGGCATTCCTGCCTCGGCCGAAAAATCGAGCAGGCCTTCTCGCAAGAGCATGCTGGATGCGTAGAACGGAAGCGTTGCCGTGGTTTCCCGTCCAAGACTGTCTCGCAGCACCACGCGTGCCTCTCCGGCGCCCGTGAACACCGGCAAATTAACGACCTGGAATGGCCCTGCCGCCACGTCGCCGGCGTAGGTGCGTACATTCTGGGTATAGACCTCCAGGGTCGAAGGCACGGCGGCGGTGCCTTCAAACGAGGGGAGCGGAAGGGTGACCAAATCCGAACGAAGAGAAAAGTTGCGCTGCGCCTGGATGCCGCCGAGATAGACAGGTCGGGTCCATGACAAGCCGCCGGAAACGAAATCGCCCGCTCTGTAGGTGACCAGGCGTTCGGGGTCCGAATAGCTCCAGGTGGTGTTCAGGCGGGTGAAGTCCTGCAGTTCCCCTTCAGAGTAGCCGGCAATGAATGACTGGGCCAGCGTTCCGTATGGGCTGAAGGCGCGTGCATCGAAGGCGCCGGAAACGCCCTGGAACAACTCGACGTTGTTGTCGAACAGCGTGTTCGAGCTTGCAAAGAGGGAATAGTTCAGGACGGCGCCGTAGCCCGATTGCGGCCTCAGCCGATCCTGCTTTTCGGCTGGGCCGACATCGATCGTACGGGCGGCTCGAGCGTCATTCGTCGTGGTGACGTAGAGCCGCTGCGCCGTCTCATCAACATGGAAGGAGACGGCCGGCAAGCGATCGACCCTGACGAGACCGTCGGCATCGATCGCTTCTTCACTTGATTTGAGGCCGACCTCTTGCAGTTCTGCCGGCGTGGCAGCGAGGCCGCCGTCGGGCAATTCCTTGAAGTTGCCGATCATCTTGGACGAAACGTCGTTGATGAACACTTCCAAATAGAGATCGCGCTCAGGAGGCTGACCCGAACCGGAAATGTCCTTTGCCGGTTCGTCCGGTATCTCTTGCGCCCTCACCTGCGACCACGAGCAAACTACAAGAACGGCTGCAACCGCGGCGCTAACGGCCCTGGACGGCAACTTTGGCATCGAATGGTCCAAAATCGCTCTGCGCTTTCAGCGTCACAGAGCTTCCGGACAGCGATTTGCCGCTGCCGATCGGCCATTGCATTGATGCCCCACCCAAAACGTAGCCGACGAGTCCGTTCCGGCTCCCCAGTTTCTTGCCTCCCTGATTCAAAGTGATGTTCGACAGTCTCAGTCGACTATCGCCATTGTTGCGCGCCTTAAGCATGAGCCCACCGCCAGCGCGGGAAAGGCTGAAGGATACGTTCGGCGTCGAAGCGTCTGGACTGCGGAAGAAGACCGGGATCGAATACCGCAGGACCAGAGTTACCGTCCCAGCCTGTCGGCGCGACGGGTCCGGCAGCTCGTCGACGACAACGCGATAACTTTCCTCGGTTCGAACCGGCGCCTTGCCGACCCGCAGGACCCGAACCACGTAGTCGGCGTCAGGGCCGAGTTTGGTCGATGGCGGGCTGGCCACCACGTCCGACGTCGGCTCCAGCCGTTCAACGCCCTCGACCTGCGTCCATCTGAAGACGCGGACTTGTACGTTGATCGGCCGCTTCGCGTCATTTTGAAGGTTGAGAACCGCCGCACTGTCTGGTGCAATCAGTTCGAGACTGGTCGGAGCCACTCTTAGCGAGGCGGCTTGTGAAAATCCGGCACACAGCAGAACAAGGGCCACTGCGCCAATGCTTGAAAGCATGGTTCGCATGTCGTTCTCGCTTTGCTGTTGTCAGTAGGTAACGGTGATCGCGACGGTGTCGGTATAAACGCCGGCTGCCGGTGTGGCCTGCGGCGGCACCCGTCCGTAAACAGTCAGGTTCTGGACACTACCGTTGCCGGTTCCCGTGACTGTGTCTGTGCCGACAGTGATACCCCAGTTTTGTGTGCGGGCAGCGTCCCGGTAAAGCGCGTAACTGATTGTCGCCGCCGCTGGGCCGGTCATTTTGCGGGCTGTAACAGTTGCGCCGGCACCGCCACCGGCACTCAAGCCAACATTGTATGTTTGCCCGCTCGTGCATTGCACGCCTATCGTGCTGGTCAGATCGACATTTGCATCGATGACGCCCCTGGTGCCGAAATCCAGATCGCTGGCGGTCTGAACTTTGCATTCGGCCTGGATCGTGATGCGAACCGTCATGTTGCCGGTCGCGGTCGCCGCGAACGCCGGACCAGACAGCATGATCGCAGCAAGTGCCGCAATACTCGATGCGAGAGATCTCTTAAGCATGCACGGTTCCCTTCTTCAGAGTGCCCTTAACGCATGCCATTACGCCCCTTTCACCTGTCGCGGGTGCCCCCCACGTGATGACCAAGCGTTGGTCAAAGCATATCGGAAAGGTTGTTCAATACAACCGCCTATTGAAACCCTGCCTTTTTGACCTCCTTAGCGTTAGCAATACCTAAATTACTAATAGTGAACCTTTCAAAGCAGAAATTAGGAACTTGATTCCGCGCCGCTGAAGGGCGGGACAATGCGTGGTCACTGGTACCCGCGCGCGCCGAGGCTGGGAGATCGCGCTTTGGACCCTCGACCGGAAGTACGAAGAGAAACGCCACGGATAATCTTCACCGACGGTCGATCAAGTTCGAAACCGATTTTGCCGGATTAGCAGGCGCGGATAGAACGGCAAAAAGCCCGCCGCTTGCCACGCTGAGAATCGGTTCTCTCTCTGCCAACCTCTATTTTCAACACAACCTTAAGCCCCAGAACGGCGCGTTAAGTTTTCCGCCCTAGGCTCTGCTTGAGACATGACGCAGGCCAGTGACATACCGCAAAGGCGGCCCCTCGCCCGGATCGGCAGCTTTTTGGCCGAACGACGGGGGCTGCTTCGCGACTATTTCTCGGCGATCAGCGGCGCCGGCGGGCGGCTGGTATTTTCACTCGCCTATTTCATCGCGCTGGCCAACACGCTGTCCATTTCCGAGTTCGGCATGTTCGCCACCGCATCGGCGGCCGGCGTCATGCTGTCGCGCATCCTCGCCTTCGGTTTCATCTCGGCTCTCTACCGCACGGCCACCATTCGCCCCAATCTGATCGGCACCTTCACCGCCGGCTTCCTGCTGCTCGGCGTGCTGTCGCTGCCGCTGCTGGCCGCGGCCTCGTTCGGCGTCTATCTGATTTTCTTCGCCGGCACCGTGCCGCTGGCGGTGTTTGCGGCAATCGTCTTTGCCGAAGCGCTGCTGTGGCGGCCGGTGGAGGTGGCGCTGATCGTCAACAACGGTCTGGGCAAATTCGGCCGCGCCGCGCTGCTGGCCATCCTGACGACGGCGCTGCGGGCGCTTGGCGCGGTGCTGTTCATGTTCGGGGCGCAACACAGCGTCTGGATATGGTCGTGGTTTTATATCGGCGCCAATGCCGCCTCCCTGATACTGGCGTTCGGCTGGTTCTATCCGCGACAGCGGCTGCGGCTGCGCATCGAGCTGTATTTGAGGCGATTGGCCGATTCCATCTATGTGGCCGGCGCCGAAGTGCTGTTCTACCTGCAGATGGAATTCGACAAGCTGCTGGTCCTGGCGATCGGCGGACCGCATCTGGCCGGTATCTACGCCATCATCATGCGGCTGGTCGACCTGACGGCCATTCCGATCCGAACCTTCTCCATGATGCTGGTGCAGCGCATGATGCGCGCGCCGGAACTTTTGTCACGGCTGGCGGTCAAGAGCGGCATCGAAGGCGGTGTGTTCGCGGTCTCGACGGCGGCGCTGCTGGCGCTTGGCATCGTGCTGCATTTCTTCCCCAATGCGCTTGGCAAGAATGTCGCCGAGGCCGCGCCGCTGGTGGTGCTGGCGATCTGCGTGCCGGGGTTGCGCAATCTGGTCGAATACCAGGCCGAGCTTTTGTTTGCACGCGGCCAGACCTTGGTGCGGGCGCTCAATCTCGGCCTGCTTGCCGCGCTGAAGGCGCTGTTGCTGACCTATGTGCTGACGACCATCCTCGACACGCCGAACCTCGTGCTGTCGCTCAACGTCGTCTTCCTGCTTCTGTATCTCGCCTCGGCGCTGCTCACCTATTCGGCGATGCGCAAGCCGGCCAAACCCGTCTAATTCAAGCCAATCAGACGGCGGATGCGGCCGATATCGGTGCCGATAAAGGACTGCATGCCGATCGCCACCTGCTCCGGCGCCATGACGGCAACGAAGCGGCGGAACTCGTCGTCCGAAAGCGCCTCGCCGGTCCAGTGCACACGGCAGAATTCTTCCGAACCGTGGAAATGGCCGGCGCCCTCCAGCAGATCGTCGACGTAGCGGCCGTAGATCATGCATTCGGAGAATTTGCGCGCCGAGCCGACAACCTCGACCCAGTTTCGGCCATGGACCTTCTCGATCTCGCCGCACATGGCCAGCACGGTGTCGCGCCGCCAGGCGATCAGTGTCGAGATATAGTCGTGGTTCGATATCCGGGAGGGGTCGAGGCCGAGCGCCGCACCCGCGTTGCGCGACCAGATGCGATGCTCTTCATGACCTTCGTGCGCCAGCACGCCGTCACGGCGGAACAGCCGCGCCTTGCCGTTGCGCCAGAAAATGCTGCAGTCGAAAGATTTCAGGAAAGCGACGTCGGAATCGCAGAAGATCAGCACATCTTCGGATGCGTGCGCTGATATCGCGATGCGTCGCAGCTGCTGCACGTGCCAGCCACGCAGCGGCTGGGTCTTCAGGCTAAGCCAGACGCGCCGGCGAAACAGGCTGAGCGGGTCGTCGAAGGCATGCAGCCAGCGCGGCAGCAATGCCCGCTCGTCGACGATGGTACGCCGGCTGGTCTCCATCTGACGGAAAAGCTTGATATCACGATGTTCGACCAGGATGTAGTGGTGCGCCGCGCCGGAAGCGTGGCGATCGAGTGTCTCGCACAACAGGCGGCAGCGCTCGAAATCGGGCGCGTAGCTTGCCGTCACGATTGCCGCCGTCGGCATCCGCCGAAGCGGGCTTGGCTCGACGGTGGCACTGGGAACGAACCTGCTGTTCACTTGATGTCTCCCGCAGCTTCGGGTGCATGCGAGAATCTCTGCCTGACGACGCGCAGCAGGAACAGGGGATTTCCGACCACATAGCGGCGCCACAGGCGGCCCGGTTCGACAGCCAACCGGAACAGCCATTCGAGCCGCATCCGGCGCATCCACAAGGGCGCGCGGGGTACCGAGCCGCTCAGGAAATCGAGCAACGCGCCGACGGCGATCGGCAGCGTGCAGTGGCGTGCGTCGATGTGGCGTTCGATCCACAATTCCTGGCGCGGCACACCCATGGCGACGAGCAGCACGTCAGGCCGCAATTCTTCGATCCGATCGACGATTTCCGTCTGCTGGGCAGCCGAGAAATAGCCGTCATGGATGACCACGAACCGGTGCTGCACGGCCAGTGCCGCAAGCTTGATCGACGCCGCTTCGGCATTGACGCGCGTCGCGCCGAGAAGCCCTACGGTCAGCGGCGTCGTCGAGGCCTGCAGGAAGGCGGGGACGAAATCGGTGCCGTTGAGATTGTCCGGAAATGGCGCCCCATAGAG
Source organism: Mesorhizobium sp. M0293 (assembly GCF_040321735.1). Taxonomy (NCBI): domain Bacteria; kingdom Pseudomonadati; phylum Pseudomonadota; class Alphaproteobacteria; order Hyphomicrobiales; family Phyllobacteriaceae; genus Mesorhizobium; species Mesorhizobium sp. M0293. Next base: position 4,535 of record NZ_JAMYSA010000129.1, on the reverse strand, counting down.
AAGTCTCGCCGCCAGATCGACACCGATGCCGTCGGGCAGGATGAGGAAATCGTCGAGCGCTTCGGCAAAGACCGGGTCGGTATAGGCAATGTTGGCATTGTGGGCGTTGAGGAAACTGACCTTGGTGAAACGCCGCTCGGCGATCAAGCGGTTCAGCAGGACGATGGCATCGTTCCAGCGGATCGCAACCACCGAGATGCCGAGGATCGTCTTCAGCGTGTCGAGCCCGAACGCGGCGCGGGCGGAATGCATGTTCATGCAAACGCCTCCTGCCTGACGGACCCTAGCTTTTCGAGGCCGAGCCGGATAGCAGCGTCGAGCGCCTTGACCTGCGAACGCCGGAATGCGCTGCCGTCAACATCGCGGATATCGGCCGCCGCGGCCTCGAGAGCCCTGGCGAAGGCAGCGGGATCGTCGGTGACGACGCAATTGGACGGGCGATGGTCGATGCCGCGCAGCGAGCGGCTGGTGGCGACGGACGGCAGGCCGAGCTCGAAGGTTTCGATGGTCTTCAACTGGACGCCGCTGCCGGCGGTGCTGATCAACGGGATGACGGCGGCACTGCGCACGAACGCCTGCGCGTCAGGCACGCGGCCGACAAATTCGACGCCGGGATGCTTCGACGTGACGCCTGAAGGCATGCTGCCGGCGACGCGGATGCGGAACCCGGCCCGCAGATGCGGTACGACCTTCTCCAGGAACCAGTCGAGGCCGATGCGGTTCGGCTGCCAGGTCCAGGTGCCGATCAGCGCCGCGTCGCAGTCGATGCGGCGCGGGCCTTTCGGAGTTGGCGCCTGAGCACCGGTCACCAGAGGCAGCACCGCTGAGCGGTCGTCGGAGGCGACACCGAGTGCCGCACGGTCTTCCTCGGCTAGCGTGAAGACGAAGCGCGCCTGGCGGCAGAGACGCTCTTCCACGGTCTTGAGCAACCTCGCCTCGCGGCGAAACAGCAGGCGCTGGAAGAGGCTGCCGGCGGCAACAGCGTTCTCTTGCGCCGAAAGATGCTCGACATTGTGGGCGACGAAGATCGAAGGCCGCTCAGTGAACAGCTTTTCAAAAGCGCCGGCGAACTGCACGGAATTCAAGACATAACCGTCGACCGGACCGACGCTCTCAATGGCGGCGAGAACATCGCTGTCGGACACGGCGCGCAACTTGACCGACGCGAAGGTGAGACCCGAAAGCAGCGCCTTGCCGACCCAGGCCAGCTTTTGCCGTGCGGAGGCATTGTCCGTACGCACGTCGATCGCACCCAGCACCACGGTGTTTTCGGGATCGGCCGCGGGTTTTCCGGGCCAGGTGAATCCAATGACGGTCACGCGCGCGCCAGCGCGCCGCAAGGCGGCGATGATCGCAGCGTTGGCGATCTCGTAGCCCGAGGCAAGTGCGCCGTCGGGCACGATCGATGTGGCGAACAGCAGATGCATCTCACCTATCCTGTGGTGTAGCCGGTAGCAAAGTGCGGTGAACCCTTGATTAAGCCAGCACATTCGACGACCGAAAGCCGCTGCCTGGCGGGCTTCTCCGTGCAAGGTGATTAACGAAACCTTATCACCGTGGGTGCTACCAGAGCCCAACTCACCATGTGGCTGGACACGGATGATCCCTTTGCCATCGGACGGTTCGGTATCGATCGCTGGACGCTCGCCCCGGCTTGACGTCGAGGCTATCGAAGCGGTCGTAACCTTGCCGACCTTCAAGCGGCCCGAGCAGGTGCTGGAGACGCTGGCGTCGCTGCGCGTACAGCAAACCGGCAGGCGCTTTGCCGTCATCGTCATGGAAAACGAAGCCGAGGCGCGGGCCGGCGCCAGGGCGGCGCTGCCGTTGTTCGAGCGCGGCGAGATGTCGGGCCTGGTCATCATCGCGCATGAGCGCGGTAATTGCAGCGCCTACAATGCCGGCTGGCAGACGGCGATCCTGCAATTCCCGAACTTCAGGCATCTGCTGGTCATCGACGACGACGAGATCGCCGATCCGCAATGGCTGGAACGGATGTGCGGGGCGGCCGAGAAGCTCGGCGCCGATATCGTCGGCGGCCCGCAGGTGCCCGTGTTTGCCAATCCCGCCCATGCGGGATGGGCCGAGCATCCGGTGTTCGCGCCGCCCTATCGAGAAACCGGGCGCGTGCCTGCGCTCTATTCGTCCGGCAATCTTCTGGTTGGGCGTAACGTGCTGATTGCCATGGGGCCGCCCTTTCTCGACCTCAAATTCAACTTCATGGGCGGCGGCGATTCCGACTTCCTGAGCCGGGCGGCGCAGCGCGGCTTCGTGCTTGGCTGGTGCACTGAAGCGAAGGTGCAAGAAACCGTTCCGGCCCGGCGTATCGAAGCCGACTGGATCCGTGCCCGCAGCCTGCGCAACGGCGTGATCTCGACATTGGTCGAAAAGAAGAAACGCGCCGGCACGCCACTCGCCGGCGCCAAGGTGTTGCTGAAGAGCCTGGCGCTGCTTGCCGCCTCGCCGTTTCGCGGCCTGATCCGGCTGGCGCGGACCGGATCGCCTGATATCGCCATCTACCCCGTCCATGTGGCGCTGGGCCGCGTGCTGGCCGAATTCGGATATGCCAATGAGCAATACCGCCAGCCTGAGAAAAACTGAGCGTCTCCCGCTCAGCGCCACGTTCACGCGCGAAGGCGTGGCGACCGCCATTGCCGCGCTGCTGTTCACCGTCATCATGGTGTCCTTCCGGCCGTTCCAGCCGGCCGGCGCCGAACTCACCAGTCAAGGCGGCGACATCGTCAACCAGCTTGGCTTCAGTTCGCTTGGAGCCATATCGATCTTCTCGCTGATGGCCTTTGCCGATCCGCGCATGGTGCGCTCGCTGCTCAGCCCGTCCTGGATGCTGATGCTGGGCTTCTTTTTCCTGTCGGTGATCCTGGCGACCGATCCGCCCTCGGCGATGCGCGCCGCTTCCTTCACCCTGATCGGCATCCTGACGATGGCGACGATCCTGGTGCTGCCGCGCGACGCCGAAGCCTTCTCCAAGGTCATCATCTTCACCGCCGTCGTGGTCATGGGCCTGTCCTATCTCGGCCTCATCGTCTTTCCGCACGAGGCGATGCACACCGCTGACTCACAGGAGCCCGAACATGCCGGCCTGTGGCGCGGCGTGTTCACCCATAAGAACATCGCCGGCCCGATCATGGCCTGCCTCAGCTTCGCCGGCCTGTATCTCTACCGGCGCGGGCAGCGGTACTGGGGCGCAGGGATATTCTTCGCGGCGATGATCTTCATGCTGCACACCGGCTCCAAGACCACCGCCGGGCTGGTGCCGTTCTCGATCCTGATCGTCATGCTGCCGAGCCTGATGGGCATGCGGCTCGGCACACCGATCCTGTTTGCGCTGGCGATCATCGCCACGGCGGTCGGCACGCTGGGCATCGTCTTCCTGCCGCCGGTGAAACATCTGGCGGCGATCTATTTCCCCGACATGACCTATACCGGCCGCACGACGCTTTGGGAGTTCGCCGGCAGCATGCTGGCGAAGAAGCCATGGACCGGCTACGGCTATGAAAGCTTCTGGGGCACGCCGCTCTTGCTCAACCAGGACCAGCCTTTCGACCGGCCATGGGACATCAGAACCATCGTGCACGGCCATGACGGCTATCTCGACATCGCCGTTCTGATGGGCATTCCGGCACTTTGCGTGGCGGTCTACACCTTCCTCATCGCGCCGCTGCGCGACTACATGCGCATTCCGCTGCGCAGGGAAAACATCTTTCTCGGTGACTTCTTCATGATGGTGGTGCTGTTCACAGCGCTGAATGCTTCCCTCGAAAGCTTCTTCTTCCATCGTGGCGACCCGGTCTGGCTGTTCTTCGTGCTCGGCGTGCTTGGCCTCAGGCAAGTTTCGCTGCGGCCGATGGCAGTGCGTGATCCCGATCGCGGCGCACGATCTTCCCGTTCCTCCTGACGGGGGCTTCCCCAGGGAAGCGCCAGCGTCTATGTGAAGGCCTTCCTTCGGAGGGCTTTCGATGACGATCAGGCTTGTTCTCGCCGGCTGCGGCAATATGGGTTACGCCATGCTCTCGGGCTGGCTGAAATCCGGCAAGCTTGCGCCGTCGGCGGTTTTCGTGGTCGAGCCCAATGCCGACCTGCGCAATCGCGCGGCAACGCTGGGCTGCGCGACATCAGCCGATGCCGATGGCATTCCGGCCGATGCCGTGCCCGATCTCGTCGTCATCGCGGTGAAGCCGCAGGTGATCCGCGACGTCACCGCGGCCTACAAGCGCTTCGGCGATGGCCGCACCACCTTCGTCAGCATCGCCGCCGGCACGCCTGCCGCCACCTTCGAGGACATCCTGGGCAGCCGCGCGCCGATCGTGCGCTGCATGCCCAACACGCCGGCAGCAATCGGCAAGGGTATGATGGTGGTGTTTTCCAACAGGCTGGTTTCCGACGACACCAAGCGTTTCGTCGCCGCCCACGGCGCGGGGCGCCGGCGGGTGGGGCCCCACCAGGAAGCGCGCCGGGAGGAGGCGGGGGGGGGGGGGGGCGGGGGGGGGGCCCGGGGTGAGGCGGCGGGGGGGCGGGGG
>NZ_JAMYSA010000128.1:0-15476 GCF_040321735.1 Mesorhizobium sp. M0293 | reverse complement strand
AGGTGCCGCCGGTGTTCTGCGCCGCATTGGTCTCGGTCAGGTTCGCCGTCGACGTGCCGGTGATCACCGCCGCGTCGTTGGTGCCCAGGATGCTGACGGTGATCACCTGCGTGGTGCCGTCGGCGGTCGCCACCGTGATGCTGTCGGTGTAGGTCGTGCCGCCCACGAATTCGTCGTGGGCGTCGTTCATGGTGTAGGTCCACACCCCGGCCGCGTCGATCGAGAACGTGCCGTAGCCGTTGTTGCCGGCCGCGCCGCTCTGCATCACGAAGGCGTTCGAGCTGTCCACGTCGGTGGCGCTCAAGGTGCCGCCGGTGTTCTGCGCCGCATTGGTCTCGGTCAGGTTCGCCGTCGACGTGCCGGTGATCACCGCCGCGTCGTTGGTGCCGGCAAATTCTACCTTCGCGGTCGCCCAGCTGAGCGTTCCATTGCCGAGCCGGATCGAGTAGATGAAGGTGTCAGTCAGGTATTGCCCCGCATTCAAGCCCTGTAACTGCGCCTTGAAAGCCGCCGACAATGTCGAAGCGTCGTATCCAACTTTTCCGTCGGACGTAATCCAGATCTTCGCGCCGTTATAACTCGTGTCGGTGCTGGTGGCTTCAGCGCGCCCCAAGTCTTGAGTCAACAAATCACCGGCGATGTATCCACTCATCGCGCCTGTATCGTTGATACCGTTATCGACCGACCAGAGGGTCTTGGCGTTCCCGCCGAGATCGTTGGCCATCACGTTCAGGATAACGGTTTGTAAATTATCCTCGGTGAGCCCGGTAAAGCTGCTGGTGAACAGGTCGTCACCCGCCTGCGGCGTGTTGGAGAAAGACGTCGTGGTGCCGCCGGCACCGGTGACCTGAGTAGCCATTTTCAACCCCCTGTTGTTCAACCACAGACGCCCCTACGCCTGTTTATTGACCGCCTTGAGAGACCCAACTGCTCCCTGTCGGAGCAATCATCGCACGATCGGCGCACAAACCGGGGTGGAAGTGGATTGCCAGCGCATCATCCAAAAGACCGCCGCGCTACGAACAGCGCGCTTAAGCTGGCGGCTCACAGACGAATGCTAACTCGATGGTGCTGGCTGCGACGACATTGATCGTCGCGCTTCGTCCCCTACCCCAATTGCATCGTCTAACTCTATGGTTGGCGACCACAAATTTTAGAAGACGCTTATATTAGGAGATTATTAACTCTAGCAGAGCGGAAGCGTCAACGGGAAGTTTGCAAAACAGTTAATAGTTGTAGATAAAGGAGCCACAGCCCGACAATGGCCTTTGGGTCGACCATATGGTGTGGCAGCCGAGCGGATAAGTTCTTAGGCTGAACACCGCACCGTAGTCGCCCGCGGCCTGCACACATGAGCTGGCACAACGTCGACCTACAGCTTCCCTGGATAATATCTGCTTTTGGACAGAGGCCAAAATACTCTGAACGACCGAGATAGGCGCGAAGCGGTCATCCACGATCTTCAGGTTTTGACCCAGGAGGCCTTTCCCCGGTAGTGATCGGGAAGGGCGCGGTCGTCGAGCGAGTTGTCAGCCGCCTATTTCGCAGCCCATTAGTGTGCAACTTCGGAAGCCGCTGACATCAATTCCTCCGGATTCGGCGCCTTGAAGGTATTGAGGCCATCCTCCAGAACTTCAGTGAAGCTCCAGCGCACAATGCCCCCTCGGTCGATGAGAAACTGACCAACAAGCAGCTCCTTAGCGGAAGCCATCATCTGCTGATCGGCTTCCGTAATCTCATACCCCTCCTTCTTGTTGAGAAACTCGTCCATTGCCATGGGATCCATAGGCTCGGGCAACTCACCCGGGAGATCGATACGGATCCCCATGACCTTGTCCATCCCGACCTCGCGCAAACCGAAAGCACGGTGCGAGGCCCGCTCCGGGTCGGACGCGGCGAGAAGATCGGGTGCCGGATGGTAACGGAAATACAGCCGTGCCCGCTCTACCGGCGTATTGACGACCGCCAGGCATTCGACGCCTTTCTCACCCAGGGCCGGCTTGAGTTGCGCCATTGCCGCGACATTGCGCCGGCAGAACGCACAGTGCAGACCTCGAAACAAGCCGATCAACAACGGGCTACGACCTCGAAAATCAGCGAGCGCGATTTTGCCTTCGCGGGAGATCGCATCGAGAATAATATTCGGCGCCCGGTCGCCCGGCCGCAGCGGGCGTTCAACATCACTCGTGGACATGGACAACCTCCTCGCCCCGGATAAGCACACCCAGCCATCCGGAGTTGAGTGTGCTGGGGGACACCAGGACAAAAATTGCCTTCGACCTTGCCATTTCGACCTTGCCATATTGCCGAGGTCGAGATTACGCGCGTTGTAAGTGCATCATAACACGAAAAAGCCTTTGCGGGTCGCCCGTTTCGCGAGCCGTACGAAGCTCTTCGGTCAGAAGCAGTCGCGCGAACACGAACCTTTGACTTCCATCCAATCCTGGGCAAAGGCGATCAGCGATGGTCGAAAACTCAGCCAGGTTGCCCCGTTGCACGCATCCTGGTTAGGTCACCGATACGCCTGCGCACACGAAACCGCTGCAGATATGCGATCCCAACGCCGAGATCGCCCTCGGCAACAAGACGATCAAAGTGGGTGAAAGCGTCTGTTTCGCCATGTCCATAGTCGGCAGCCGTCGGCAAGATGATGAGATCGCCGCTCCAGAGCCTTTTGGGATCGCTGGACGCCTGGTCGAAGAAATTCGCCTGCGCAACGATTTCGCGCTCGGCTACCTCTACGCCGTACCGTTTCGCCAGCGCGAAAAAGTCACCCTCGGTCCGCTGCAAAACCGAAATGTGATTCGCTGTGTCTCTTTCCGATCGAACACGTTCGAACTGGTCCTCCAATTCGACAGTCTTTCGGGCAAGCCTGTATTTCGCGATTTTCAGATCTTTTGTGCGCAACGAGGTCACAACCAGCGTTCCGCCGAAGGTAGGCGCCACGTCTGTCGGCACCCAGGCACGGCAATAAAACGTGCCGTCCCGCAACATCATTCCCTCAGCAATATGCCCCACCTATAACAGCGACTGTTACAACTGGGCCAAATTGCCGAACGACATCAAAAACGTTTCACCATCAAACGCTTAGCGTGTGATGGTGCCCAGAAGAGGACTCGAACCTCCACTCCTTGCGGAACACGGACCTGAACCGTGCGCGTCTACCAATTCCGCCATCTGGGCTGGTGCGGGCTCATGTAAGCGGGCAAGCGATGTGTGTCAACGCGCTTTTTTCAAAGCATGATGCCGAAAAGCGGGAACCGGTTTTCTCGGACAAACGGTTTTCGTTTATCCAGAGATCATGCCCGATCAAGAACCGCCGGGCCGCTTGCCGGCTGAACGACTGTCAGCCCTCCAGCACTTCCTTGGACGCCACGGTCGAATCGGCGTTGAGCTGGTAGATGACCGGCACCCCGGTGCCGAGCTCCAGCTTGACGATCTCCTCGCCCGACTTGCCGTCCAGCGCCATTATCAGCGCGCGCAGCGAGTTGCCGTGCGCGGCGACCAGCACCGTGCCGCCGCGCAGCACATGCGGCTGCAGATCGTGAAGGTAATAGGGCCAGACGCGGGCGCCGGTGTCCTTCAGGCTTTCGCCGGCGGGCGGCGCCACGTCGTAGGAACGGCGCCAGACATGCACCTGCTCCTCGCCCCATTTCTTGCGGGCGTCGTCCTTGTTGAGGCCGGAGAGATCGCCATAATCGCGCTCGTTCAGTGCCTGGTCGCGGATGGTTTTCAGATCGCTCTGGCCGACCGCGTCGAGAACGTGCTGGCAGGTTTTTTGGGCCCGGATCAGCGCCGAGGTGAAGGCGATGTCGAATTTCAGCCCGCGCGCCTTGAGTTTCTGGCCGGCGGCCTTGGCCTCGGCGTGGCCCTGCTCGGTCAGGTCGACGTCGCGCCAGCCGGTGAACAGGTTCTTCAGGTTCCATTCGCTCTGGCCGTGGCGCACGAGCACGAGGGTTCTCGACATGTTTGCTCCCTTCGGGTTGGCAGATTGGCAAGTTGGCGGATTGGTCGCTCAGCCGAGGCCGAGCACGTCCCGCATCGAATACAATCCCGGCTTCTTGCCGCGCGCCCAGAGCGCTGCCTTGACGGCGCCGCGGGCGAAGATGGCGCGGTCCTCGGCGTGGTGCGACAGCGTAATGCGCTCGCCGGTGCCGGCCAGCAGCACGCTGTGATCGCCGACCACTGAGCCGCCGCGCAGCGTGGCAAAGCCGATCGAGCCCGTCTTGCGCACGCCGGTGTGGCCATCGCGGACGCGCACATCATTGCCGGCCAACGCGATGCCGCGCCCGGCGGCGGCAGCCTCGCCGAGCAGCAGCGCGGTGCCCGACGGCGCGTCCACCTTGTGCCTGTGGTGCATTTCGAGGATCTCGATGTCGAAATCCTCGGCATCGAGCGCGCGCGCCGCCTGTTCGACCAGCACCGCCAGAAGATTGACGCCGAGGCTCATATTGCCCGATTTGACGATCGTCGCATGGCGCGCCGCCGCCGCTATTCCAGCATTGTCTTCGGCCGAGCAACCGGTCGTGCCGATGACATGGACGATGCGCGCCTGCGCCGCGTAGCCGGCGAATTCGACTGATGAGGCCGGGGTAGTGAAATCGAGCACGCCATCGGCCCTGGCGAAGACGGGTAGCGGATCATTATCGATCGCCACATCGATGCGGCCGACGCCAGCGAGTTCACCGGCATCCTTGCCCAGATGGGGTGAGCCCTCGCGCTCGATGGCGCCGATGACCCGCGCGCCTGGAATGGTGTGGATGGCGCGGATGAGTGTCTGGCCCATGCGGCCGGCAGCACCCACCACCACCAGGCCCATATCATTTGCCGGTCTGTCGGTTGCTGATATCTCGCTCATGTCGTGCTCCCTGCGATGCTCTGCGTCTCGATGTTGCGAATTGGGCCTTGGGCCGAAGTCTGGATCGATGCGCTGTCGTCGACGAGCCCCAGGCCCTTGACGCCCTGGATGCGGTGGAAGCGGGCATAGACGCTGTGCGGATCGGCCATCAGCGAGGCGTGCGTGCCCTCCTCGACCAGCCTGCCCTGTTCCATGACGATGATGTGGTCGGCGTTGACCACCGTCGACAGCCGGTGCGCGATGACGATGGTGGTGCGCCCTTCCATGACCTGGGTGAGCGCCTGCTGAACGCGGGCTTCGGCTTCGTTGTCGAGCGCCGATGTCGCCTCGTCGAGCAAAAGGATCGGCGCCTGGCGCACGATGGCGCGTGCAATCGATACGCGCTGGCGCTGGCCGCCCGACAGCGTCACGCCATTCTCTCCAACCGGCGTATCATAGCCCTGCGGCTGCTGGCGGATGAAATCGTCGGCCGCGGCCTGTTGTGCGGCCTGTTCGATCTCGGCATCGGTGGCACCCAGCCGGCCGTAGCGGATGTTGTCGCGAATGGTGCCTTCGAACAGGTAAGGCTGCTGCGACACATAGGCGATGGAGCCGCGCAGCGACTGTTTGGTGACCTTCGAGATGTCCTGGCCGTCGATCTCGATCGTGCCCGCCTCGACGTCATAGAAGCGCTGCAGCAGCGCCACCAATGTCGTCTTGCCGGCGCCCGAAGCGCCGACAATCGCGGTCACCTTGCCGGCGGCGGCGGTGAAGCTCAGATCGTGCAGGACCGGCGCCTCTTCGACATAGCGGAAGGAGACGCTGTCGAAGCGCACTTCGCCGGAGGTGAACTTCGCCTCGGCGGCGCCAGCAGCGTCACTCTGCTGCGGCTCGATGTCGAGAAGCTCGTAGATCATGCGCGCATTGACCAGCGCGCGCTCCATGCCGACCTGCATGCGCGCCAGCCGGCGGGCGGGATCATAGGCGAGCGTCAGCGCCGTGATGAAGGAAAACACCGCGCCGGGCGGCTGGCCGAGAACGGTGGCCCGGTAGCCGGAATAGGCGATGACGCTGGCGAAGGCGATGCCGGCCAGCAGTTCGGAAACCGGCGTCAGCCGCTCGGAGACGCGAGCGATCTTGTTCGACCGCTGTTCCGCATCCTCGGCGAGCTTGCTGATCCTGCGCGACAGCTCGTCCTCCATGGTGAAGGCCTTGACGATGGCGATGCCTTGCGTCGCCTCCTGCATGGCGCCGATCAGCCGCGAGTTGATCTGCACCGATTCGCGGGTGATGCGCCGCACCCGGCGCATCAGGTAGGTGACGGTCCAGATCAGCGGCGGCCCGATCAGCAGCGAGCTCAGCGAGAGCACCGGGTCCTGGTAGATCATGACGCCGACCAGGCCGACCAGCGAAACGGCGTCGCGTGCCGTCGAGGTCACCGTCATCGACAGAAGGTCGCGAATGCCGTTGACGTTCTCGTTGACCTGCGCGGCCAGCCGCCCTGACCTCGTGTCGTTGAAGAAGGAGACGCCGAGCTTCATCAGATGGTTGAAGATGCGCTGCTGGTAGCGCGCCACCAGATTGTTGCCGATCCTGGCCATCGTCACCGCCTGGCCGTAGCCGGCAAGGCCGCGCAGGATGAAAGCGCCGAGCAGCGCCGCGCAAATCCATGGGATCAGGTCGCCGCGCCGTTCATAGAAGATCTGATTGACGACCGGGCTCATGATCCAGGCGGCAAGCGCCGTCGTCGCCGACACGGTCAACAGGCAGAGGATCGTGAAGATATACGCGCCCCGATATTCGCGGCCGTTTTCCTGGAGAATGCGGCGGATGACCGCCACGATCTCGCCCGCACGGGGTTTCGACAAATTGGGGGGCTGAAATGTCAAATCGGAGCGCTTCGTAGGTTTCCGCTTCCCGCGGCCGGGCAATTCGGCATCCCTCTTAACGCCAAGGAGCCGGCTTGCCTATGCCTTGGGCTGACTAACTTCGTCGCGCCAGCGGCGGCCCTCCGTCTGGACGCCGAACAGCGAGGGGTTGCGGGCATAGGCGGCAAGGCCCAGGAGTGCGGCCAGCGGGTGGGTGATGACATAGACCGGCATGGTCCGCATCAGCGCGCTGTGCGGCGCCTTGTCCTCGAAGGCGGCGCGGAAATTGCCGGCTTTCAGCGCCGGCACGATCTTTTGCGCGATGCCGCCGGTGAGGAACACGCCGCCGCGGCTCATGAACACCAGTGCGAGATCACCGGCGGTGCGCCCAAGGCAGGTGACGAAGGTCTCCAGCGCTTCTTCGGCGACCGGATCGGTCTTGGCCAGCGCCGCGCCGGTGACCTCGGCCGGCGTGGTGAAGGGCGACGGCTTGCCGTCCGCCTTGGCCACCGCCCGGTAGACGTTGACGAGGCCGCGTCCGCACAGAATCTGCTCGCCCGAAATGCGGCCATCGATCTTCTCGATATGCGGGAAAACTTCGAAATCGCGCGGTGTGCGCGGGCCGATGTCCATATGGCCGCCCTCGCCGGGCACCGGAATCCAGTGGCGCAGCGCATAGACCAGCCCGGCGACGCCGAGCCCGGTTCCCGGACCGAGCACCACGCGCCCGGCATTGAGTTCCGGCGTGCCGCCGCCGATCTTTTCCATATGCTCCTCGCCGAGCGCGACGACGGCCAGCGCCTGCGCCTCGAAATCGTTGAGCACGACGATGTCGCTCAAGCCCAAATTGGCGAACATTTTTCTCGGCTTGACGATCCACGGGCAGTTGGTGAGTTCGATCTCGTCGCCGTCGACCGGGCCGGCCACCGCCAGCACCGCCGAATTGGGGCGGACCGACGAGCGGTCGAGCACGGCCGCCTGGATCGCCTCGTCGATGGTGTTGTAGTTGGCCGTCTGGACGATGGTCGGCTCGCCGGCCTCGGAATTGGCGTCGAGCACGATCGAAAAGCGCGCATTGGTGCCGCCGATGTCGCCGATCAGGATCGGAAACCGCAACAAAGTATCGTCGTCATCTGTGCCTGGCATGCTCTCGTCCGTCCCCGGCGCCCCTGACGGCATCTAACCGTTCCCCCGTTGACTAGCGCATGAGTTTGAAAAGGGAAACGGTTTTCAAACCCGGCGGCGCGCTGAGGCCGGCGCTGCGGCCAAACGGCCACTGTTTCGCAAACATCAAGACTCTTAACCAGTTGAGGCCACCGACAAGCGCGGCGACCTCAGTTCCCTGGCGGCCGTGGCCGCGGCAGCGGGATGCCGATCTCCGGGGTTGCGGTGAACGCGTTCATCGAAGCCGGCAAAGCAGGGGCGCCGGAGGCTGCGGTTGCCGGCTGGGATGGCGCTTCGGGTTCGGGCGCGGCAACCGCCACCGGCACGCTGCCGCCATGATAGGTCGCGGCCTCGGCTGAGGCCGGCCCCGGCGCGTCGAGCACGGCGCGGCATTCCTGGGGCAGGTTCGCCATCGTCATCAGGTCGCGGGCCTTCGGTGCATCCGGGTTCTTGTTGGGCCGCCAGGGCTCCTCGGTAAACCACCAGGCCAGCGGCTTGCCGCAGCCATCATCGTCCGGCGTCGCTTCCTGCGCCTTGCAGCCCGGCGATCCCGGCTGGCAGCCGATGCGCATGTGGAAATGATAGTCGTGACCCCAGAACGGCCTGATCTTGCGCAGCCAGCTGCGGTCGCCCGTGACGGTGTCACAGAGCTTTTTCTTGATACCCGGATTGACCAGGATGCGCTCGACTTGGCTGTAGCTCGCCGCACGCTTGAGAAGCCTTGTATGCGCCGGCGTCCATAGCGCGTCCCTCACCAGATGCGTCTTCTCGTCGACCATCAAGGTGGCGCTCTTGGTTTCGCGCTGCGCCATCGACAGCGGGTGGCTGGGCATCGGCGTCAGCCAGATGTCGGCGTCGAGCCCGATCTGGTGCGAGGCATGGCCGGTCATCATCGGGCCGCCGCGCGGCTGCGAAATGTCGCCGATCAGCAAGCCGGGCCAACCATCAGCCGCTGCGTCGCGCGACAATTGCTCGATCACCGCGATCATCGCCGGATGGCCCCAGCGGCGGTTGCGTGACGGCCGCATCACTTCCCAGGTCGGACCGTCCATGGGAATGGCGACGCCGCCGGCAAAACAGCCCTTGGAATAGAAGCCGATCGACTGCGCTGATGTCGCCGCCGGCAGTTTCTTGGCGCCGAACAGGTCTTTTGCCCGTTCCTCGGCGCTCGCAGGCTGCGTGGCGAACCCAACAATGGCAAACAGGCCGAGCGCGGCTGCCAGCAATGATTTTTTACCGAGAGATAGCCGCATCGCTGTTTTCATGAAACCGGTTCCCCACCGCAATCCCAAGGCCGAATCATAGCACGCCGCGCTCGCGCCATCGATCGTCAGCGCTTCATCGGGCTGCGCGGCTCGCCGTCGCGCCAGTCGCCGCTTGCCCACATATGGTCGAAGGCGGCGCGGTAGTCCGGAAAGCGAAGGTAATAGCCCGCCGCCTTGATCGCCTTGTTGGCGACACGCTTGTTCTCGCCATAGAAGGACCGCGCCATGGGCGAAAGTTGGGCGGCGTCGAAAGGAATTTCAGGCGGCGGGGTGACACCCATCAGCGAAGCGGCATAGGCGACGACGTCCTGCGGCGGCGCCGGTAGATCGTCGGTGACGTTGAAGATGCCGCCTGTGTTTCCTTCGATCAGCTGCCACAGCGCACCAGCAATGTCGTCGCAATGGATGCGGTTGAACACCTGATCCGGCTTGACTAGCCGCCTTGCGGTGCCGTTTTCCAGATTGACCATGGCGTTGCGGCCCGGCCCGTAAATGCCGGACAGGCGCAGGATCGCCACCGGCCGGCCAATGTCCGTGCCCAATTGCAGCCAGTCCTGTTCGGCCGCCACCCGCATCACCGAGCGCTTCGAGACCGGCCGGCACTCAGCGGTTTCATCGACCCACGCGCCGTCGTAGTTGCCATAGACGCCAACGGTTGAGAGATAGCCGATCCATTCGAGCGCCGGCATTTGAGCGATTGCCTCTCGCGCGGCATTTAGAACGGGATCGCCGGCCTCTTCCGGAGCGACCGAAATCACCAGATGCGTTGTTTCTCCCAGCGCATCACCGATTTCCTCGGTCAGCGCGCCGTCGAACAGCAGCGGTGCGATGCCGGCCTGGCGCAGCGCCTCGAATTTGTCCGGTGACCGCGTCGTACCGAAAATCCCTGCGGCACTTTTGTTGGCGCGGGCAAAAGCCTTGCCGGAATAGCCGGCGCCGAAGATGAAGATTTGCTTTTCGCTCATGCATGCGCCCTGTTTGGCCGCGCCAGACGCCATTCGTCGCGTACGGCTTCGTCGCTCTCGGTTTTCAGGCCGATAGCGGCCCGTTCGGAGTATTCGGCATCGGGCACCAGCCGCGCCAGCGCCCATATTGCCGCGCCCCGCACCAGCGGCGAGGCGTCGCTGAGCAGCGCACGCACCGTGCCGGCAAGCGAGGCATCGCCGGAATTGCCGGCGGCGATCAGCACGTTGCGGATGAAACGATCACGGCCGATGCGTTTTATAGGCGAACCGGAGAAGAAGGCGCGGAATGCGGCGTCGTCCAATCGCAACAGGTCGTCGAGCGGCGGCTCGCGCAGATCGTCTCGGGCGGCGAGTTTTGCTTCGGAAGCAGCCCGGGCGAACTTGTTCCACGGGCAAGCGGCCAAACAATCGTCGCAGCCATAGATGCGGTTGCCGATCTTCTCGCGGAATTCGTGCGGGATCGGCCCCTTGTTCTCGATGGTGAGGTACGAAATACAGCGCCGCGCATCGAGCCGGTAGGGCGCCGGGAACGCATCGGTCGGGCACACGTCGAGGCAGGCGCGGCAGGAGCCGCAATGATCGATTTCGGCCCGGTCGGGCACGAGCTCGGCGGTGGTGAAGATGGTGCCGAGAAACAGCCAGGAGCCATGCTCACGGCTGACCAGATTGGTGTGCTTGCCTTGCCAACCGAGACCTGCGGCCTCGGCCAGCGGCTTTTCCATCACCGGTGCGGTGTCGACGAACACCTTCACGTCGCCGCCGGCACGGGCGACGATCTTGCCGGCGATTTCCTTCAGCCGCCCCTTCATCACCTCATGATAGTCGCGGTTTTGCGCATAGACCGAGATGGCGCCCCGGTCGCCCTTGGCCAGCACGCCGCGCGGATCATGGTCGGGGCCGTAATTCATCGCCAACACGATGATCGAGCGCACCTGTGGCCACAGCACCGTCGGCGCGCCGCGACGTGGCAGTGTCTCGGCGATCCAGTCCATCGAGCCGTGAAAGCCGTCGGCGACGAATTCGGCCAGACGAGCCGGCGCCAGCGGTATCGCATCGGGAGAGGTGACGGCGACGGCATCGAAGCCGGCGCGACGCGCCTCCGCGTCGATCAGCGCGCGCAGTTTTGCGGCGTCAGAAGTCGAGGTCCGCATAGTGCGACACCGGTGACAGGCCGCGCACGCGGTCAGTCAAAAGCGGCCGGAAGGAGGGGCGCGACTTGACCCGCGTGTACCATTCGCGCGCAGCAGGGTGTTCGCGCCAGTCGATCTCGCCGAGATAATCGAGCACTGACAGCGTCGCGGCGGCGGCTAGATCGGCATAGGTAACCCTGGAGCCGGCCAGCCAATGGCGGGTGCCGGCCAGCCAGTTGGTGTATTTCATGTGCTGGCGGATGTTGGCGCGCGCCGCACGGATCGCACCTGAATCGGGCGAGCCGCCGCCCGCGGTTTCCGGCATCACCGGCTTCAGCACGCGTTCGCGCACCAGATGGCGGGTGATTTCGCTTTCGGCCTTGTTGAGGTACCAGTCGATCAGCCGGCGGATTTCGGCACGCTGCATCGGATCTTCGGCGAACAGCCGCTTGTCGCGCTTCAAGACACCGCGCGTTTCATCGAGATATTCCGATATCACCGTTGCGCCGATGATGGGCACGTCGCCTTCGGCCAGCAGGATTGGCAGTGTGCCGGCCGGGTTCAGCGCCAGGAACTCCTTGCGCCGGGTCCACGGCTTTTCCTCGATCAGAGCCAACTCCTCGCCATACTCGCCGAAAGCGAGGCGGACGAAGCGACAGGTGGCGAACATGGGATGGTGGAAAAGCGTCAGCATGGTTCCGCGATAATAAAGCGCACTGGCGAATCGCAGGGCGCACCGGTAAGTCTTGGCCGCCCGGTTAGCGGGCCGTCAGGGTGTTGCGACCTATAGGGGGACTTGCACGCCATGACAAGCAAGCCGTTCTGTCAGCCGTCACGCCAATGCCGAGGTAGCCATGGAAAGCCAAACCATCGTCGAAGCCCTGCTGCTCGGCCTGCTGGAGGGACTGACCGAGTTCATCCCGGTGTCGTCGACCGGCCATATCCTGCTCGCCGGCCATTTCCTCGGCTTCCATTCGACCGGCAAGGCCTTCGAGATCCTGATCCAGCTCGGCGCCATACTGGCGATCCTAAGCGTCTATTTCCGCCGGCTGTGGCAAATGCTGCTCGACCTGCCGCATGACCGGCTGACACGGCATTTCGCCATCGGCATCCTCATCGCTTTCCTGCCGGCGGCGATCATCGGCGCGCTGGCGCATGATTTCATCAAGACTGTGCTGTTCGAATCACCGAGGCTGATCTGCATCATGCTGATCATCGGCGGCGTCGTGCTGCTGGTGGTGGACCGCATGAACCTCAAACCGGTCTACCGCGACGTCGAGCGGTTTCCGACCCGGCTTTACCTGCAGATCGGGCTTTTCCAGTGCCTGTCGCTGATCCCCGGCACCTCGCGCTCGGGATCGACGATCGTCGGCGCGCTGCTACTTGGCGTCGACAAGCGGGCGGCGGCGGAATTTTCTTTCTTCCTTGCGATCCCGACCATGGTCGGCGCCTTTGCCTTCGACCTGTTCAAGAACCGCAACGTGCTGAGCAGCGCCGACCTGCCGATCATAGCCGTCGGCTTCGTCGCCGCCTTCGTCACGGCGCTGATCGTCGTGCGCTTCCTGCTCGATTACGTCTCGCGCAACGGCTACTCGCTGTTCGGCTGGTGGCGGTTGGTGGTGGGTGGTGTCGGGCTGGTGGCGTTGATGATCTGGGGGTGAGCTTACCCTCCCTTTTGTGGGGAGGGTCGATCCGCAAAGCGGATCGGGGTGGGGGTCGGCGCCATGCCCCCGCCCCGGTTCGCCCACGCCGCGTCGCGTCGCCGGCGCGCCGACCCTCCCCACAAGGGGGAGGGTAAGCCCCTCAACTCCTTCCATAAAACGCATTCTCGACATGCACCGGCCAGCGCCAGGGCAGCACAGCGACCATGTCGAAGCGCATCGACAATTTTCCATAATCGGACTGGCGCGACAGCCAGATGTCGGCCGCACCCTCGATGCGGCGCTCCGATTCATGGCCGATCGCCTCCATGGCTTCCATCAGCGTGCGCCGTGCCTTGACCTCGACGAACAGCACGAGGTCGCCGCGCCGCGCGATCAGGTCGATCTCGCCGAAACGCGTGCGATGGCGGCGCGCGAGGATACGATAACCCTTGAGCATCAGTGCTGCCGCCGCCAGCCATTCGCCGCGATGGCCGCGCCGATAGGCTTTTTGCCGGCTGACGCTCGGGCGCTCAGCCACCGCCTTCTCCAGCGGCATCCCTGAGTTCCAGCAGCCGCCGGTAAAGCGCCTGTTTCTGGCCGCCGGTCATTTTTGCGGCTTCCGCCGCCGCCTTGGAGGCCGGCATCTCGGCGGCGAGCGACAAAAGCAGGCGGTCGATATCGGCCGGCTCTTCGGCCTTGGCCTCGGCCGGACCGATACAGACGACGATCTCGCCCTTCGGCGTATCGGCCGCCGCATAATGGTCGGCCAACGCCTGCAGCGTGCCGGTGCGCATCTCCTCGAAGGTCTTGGTCAATTCGCGGCCGATAGCGGCTCTCCGCTCGCCGCCGAGCGCTTCGACCATGGCGCCGAGGGATTCGGCCAGCCGGCGCGGCGATTCGAAGAAGATCAGCGTCGCCGGGACGGCCTTCAGCGCTTCCAGCCGCGTCAGCCGCTGTCCGGTCTTCACAGGCAAGAATCCAGCGAACAGGAAGGCGTCCGACGGCAGGCCGGATGCGGTCAAGGCCGCGAGCGGCGCCGACGGACCGGGGATCGGCACGACGCGAATGCCATGGTCGAGCGCCTCGCCGACCAGCCGGTAGCCCGGATCGGACACCAGCGGCGTGCCGGCATCGGAGATCAGCGCCACGCTCTGTCCTGCCTGGAGAGCCGCGATCAGTTTGGGCCCGGCCTCGCCGGCATTATGCTCGTGATAGGCCGTGGTGCGGCGGCGGATGGCGTAGCGCTCGAGCAGCACGCGCGACACCCGCGTGTCCTCGCAAGCGACGATGTCGGCGGCGGCCAGCGTCTCCAGCGCGCGCAGCGTGATATCGGCGAGATTGCCGATCGGCGTCGCCACCAGATAGAGCGCCGGCTCGAGCGGCCGGGCCGCGATCTCGGTCTGACCGACCACATAGCTGCGCTTGCCCGTCTCGCCGGTCACTGATGCCTTCTCCATTCAGCTCTGTTTGGCACGGCTGGCGCGAGCTTGCAAAAGCTGACGTTGTGTCTCCCCCGCCATTCCTTTGCCACAGTAGGGAACGAAACCGGCTATGGCAGATTTACCCCCTGATTCCCGAGGAGGACAGGATGGACAGCCTGAAGATACAGGACGCTTTCGAGCCCTATTATGCCGACCGTAACCGCGTTGCCGCACGCAGGGACAAGCGCTTTCCTGCCAAGACCGACGCCAGCCTGATCAAGCAGGCCGCCTTGCCTGCGAACGTCAGGCTTTCCGACAACAAACCCGACAGCACGACGGAGCACTGACCGGACGATGCCCAATCGCTTCGATATCTTCATCACCCGTCTTGAAACAAAAAGCGCCCGCAACAGCGTGCCTCTACCCCCGATAGGCGACCAGCACCGCGCCCGCCGCGATAAGGGCGATGCCAAGCCAGTTCGCTCCGGTGAGTCGCTCGCCGAGAAAGACCGCGCCAAACACCGCCACAAGCACGACGCTTAGCTTGTCGATCGGCGCCACCTGCGCCGCATTGCCGATCTTCAGGGCGCGGAAGTAGCAGAGCCACGAGGCTCCGGTCGCCAGACCGGACAGACCGAGGAAAGCCCAAGTCTTTCCCGAGATCGTCGCCGGCGACTGGAACTGGCCGCTGGCCAGCAGGATCGCACCGAGCACGACCAGGATGATGATCGTGCGGATGAAGGTGGCGAAATCGGAATTGATGTTCTCGATGCCGACCTTGGCGAAGATCGCGGTCAGCGCTGCGAACACAGCTGACAGCAGTGCCCAGAATTGCCAGGAGGATACGGTCAGGTTCATGCGGATGGCCTCGCGGATTGGGTCTCAACCCAGATACCGTGAAACGCGTGCCTTCAGAAATTCAATCCTTGGCTTCGGAGATTTGGGGGCATCTGTGAGATGTCGGCGGGGCAGCACCCCCCTCTGTCCTGCCGGACATCTCCCCCGCAAGGAGGGAGATTGGCAGCTTCAGCGCTCCGCTCGTTCCTGCAACGTTGATGGTTGGCGAAAGCCGGGATGACAGCCAATCTCCCCCCTTGCGCAGGGCTGTCCGGGGAAAGTTTTGAGTGAATCGAAATGCCGCATGTGCATGCCCCGCAAAACGGGGTTTGTCCGTCTTCTCTCT